>JBFRWF010000156.1:0-7528 GCA_051439465.1 Xenococcaceae cyanobacterium
CTCTGGAAGAGTATCTGGTGAATCCCCAAGACCACCCCATTCGCAACTATGCCGATAAACTCAAACGAACAGAAGATGGCGACTTGAGTTTGACGGCTAAGGATAATATCAAGGCTTGGATTGTAGACCCTAGTGACCCCGTGACACAGACTGTTCAGGAAGTGGCCAAGAAATGTCATCAGGCCTTGGGCTGTCGCCACTACAGTCTGTTTGACTTCCGCATCGACCAACAGGGACAACCCTGGTTTCTAGAAGCCGGGCTGTATTGTTCTTTTTCCCCGAAAAGCGTAATTCCTACGATGGCGAAAGCAGCGGGGATACCGCTAGATGAGTTGTTGATGGCGGCGATCGATGAGACGTTGACCTTGTGAGTATTTTTGTTCCTCCGTCAAGCTTTTGTAATAATTCTTTATAAAAAAAAGAGAGCGTTATTCATGTGTGGCATCGTCGCATTGTTTTCCAAGCAGGAACAAATTTCCTTCTCATCTTTGAAACGGGGGATAGAACGCTTAAACCATCGAGGTCAATGGCTTCTGTCCCCTTCTATAACCAAGCTGCTGTAATTCAGTTACTTGAGCAAATACCTGAGATGAATCAAAGCCAGCGCGCTTCTATAGAGCTAGTCTTGATGAGGATGTTGAGCACTTGCATTCTTCAAGAACGGTTTGGACTCACTTGAAGTTGAGACGCAATTCTCAATAGAAAAACTTTTTGGTTAACAATGAAAACCCTCTGTAATTCACAGCCGGTAATCGTTTCGACTATTTAGATAAAATTGACAATGTGACAGTTGAGGGTGCCGAGTGTGGGTTACAATAAGCTACAGCAACTCCCCTAGCCTATGTTCTGACTTTTCACGAGCTCTTTTTTCTTCAGCGCGATCGCTAAATTTCTGAATTCCCCAAGCCTGATTCTACTGTTAACCATCCTGATGATTGTCTCCCTTGAGCGATAAATGGTTGATGAAGTGGGATCTCGAAGCGATCCCGAAAGCAGCGATCACGCTTAACTTCATGGCATTCACTTTAGAGGGAAAGTTGCTCCACATTCTGTTTGACTTCCGGCTCGACTCCCAAGGACAACCCTGGTTCCTAGAAGCCGGGCTGTATTGTTCTTTTTCCCCGAAAAGCGTAATTCCTACGATGGCAAAAGCAGCAGGGATACCGCTAGATGAGTTGTTGATGGCGGCGATCAATGAAACGTTAATCTCATGACTAATTTTGCACCTCAGTCAAGCTGATGAATAAAAAACGAATTTTAATCTGGTATCGCCATGACTTACGCCTCCACGACCACGAGCCAATGTATCTGGCTCTCAAACAAAAGGCTCAAGTTATCCCAGTTTACTGCTTTGATGAGCGACAATTTGCCACAACTTCTTTTGGTTTTCCCAAAACTGGTGTTTTTCGGGCTCAGTTTTTACTTGAAAGTGTTGCTGACTTGCGAAAATCTCTTTCTCAACTAGGCAGTAATTTGATAATCCGTCGGGGTTTACCCGAAAAAATTATTCCATCTCTAGCTAGAGAACTAGAGATTTCTGCTGTCTACTTTCACGGTGAAGTTACTTCAGAAGAGTTAGCTGTAGAAGAAGCTCTGCAAACAGCACTATCTCAAATTAGTGTTCCAGTCAATCGCTTTTGGGGTACGACTCTCTATCATCCAGACAATTTACCTTTTGAAATCGAGCAAATTCCAGAACTGTTTACTAAGTTTCGCCAATCTGTCGAAAAAAAATCCTCAGTTAACTCCTCTTTCCCTAAGCCTAAAAATCTCCCTAAACTGCCGGATATAGATGTGGGAGAACTGCCTCAGTTGCCTGAATTGAGACTTGAGCCACCTAAATTTGACCCGCGGGCTGTTTTACCTTTTAAAGGTGGAGAGACAGCAGGAAGGGAAAGATTGAATCATTATTTTTGGTCACGAAATTGTCTCAAAAATTACAAAAAAACTCGCAATGGAATGCTGGGAGCTGATTACTCCTCCAAATTTTCTCCCTGGTTAGCTTTGGGTTGTCTTTCACCCCGTTTTATCTATGAACAGGTCAAAGAATACGAAACCAAGCGAGTTAAAAATGACTCGACTTATTGGTTAGTGTTTGAGTTACTGTGGCGAGACTTCTTTCGCTTCATTTGTGCTAAACACGGAAATCATATATTTCGCCAATCAGGTTTACAGGGAATTAGAATTCCTGGGAAGGAAGACTGGGAAAGATTTAGACTATGGCAAGAAGGTTTGACCGGATTTCCTCTAGTCGATGCCAATATGCGGGAATTAGCTGCAACCGGGTTTATGTCCAACCGAGGTAGACAAAATGTAGCCAGTTTCCTAACTAAAAATTTGGGTATTAATTGGCTAATGGGAGCCGAGTTGTTTGAGTCCCTCTTAATTGACTATGACGTTTGCAGCAATTGGGGAAATTGGAATTACACGGCTGGCGTTGGCAATGATGCTCGTGGGTTCCGCTATTTCAATATTCCTAAACAGTCTAGAGATTACGACCCCAAGGGAGAATATATCAAACATTGGCTTCCAGAACTGCACTCAATAGAAGGAGATAAGATTCATGAACCTGGTAAATTATCTGCTCAAGAACAGAAGCATTTTGGTGTTATACTGGGGGTTGATTATCCCAGTCCGATTGTGGATTTATTCAAATCGGTGAAAGTGAATGAGAAAATTTATAATACGGCCCTGGAACTAGGGAAAAAACAATAACTCTAAAAGTAAAACCTGATTGGCTAGAGCAATTCGTCAAATAGAAACTAAATACATTGTTCAAGATAAGATTCAATCGGAGAAAATAATTCATGTCTAACTCACCCATGCAAGTGGGAGACCGCGCTCCCGCCTTTACCCTCCCCAACCAGTCTGGTACTCCCGTCAACCTGTCCGATTTGCTGGGACAAAAACCAATTGTTCTCTACTTCTATCCCAAAGACGATACCCCCGGATGCACTGCTGAGTCTTGTGCCTTCAGGGACAGCTACGAAGTCTTCCAGGAAGCGGGAGCAGAAGTAATTGGCATTAGTGCCGATAACCCCTCATCCCACCAACAGTTTGCCACTAAATATCGACTTCCCTTTACCCTCCTCAGCGATACAGACAATCGAGTCAGGAAGTTGTATGGCGTGCCCGCCACCCTGTTCATACTTCCCGGCCGCGTGACTTATGTTATCGACAGACAAGGAATTGTCCGGCACATTTTTGACTCCCAACTTGATTTTAATGGTCACGTGCAGGAAGCTTTAAAAGTACTGAAGAGCTTACCAGAAAATTAACTTGATATGACAATTGGTATTTGGATCTTGGGAGACCAACTCTGGAGTGGACAAGCAGCACTCTCAAACTGTGAACAGGAGAAAACACAAACACCAGTCATCTTAATTGAGTCGCGCCATTACGTTCAAAAGCAACCCTATCATCGCCAAAAGTTGACGTTAGTTTGGTCAGCTATGCGCCACTTTGCTGAGGAGTTGCGGTCACTCGGATGGCCAGTAACCTATGAAATTGCTGATGAGTTTAAAACTTCTTTATTAAACTGGATTGAGAAAAATAGGATTGATGAAGTGCGAGTCATGACTCCTAATGATCGCCCCTTTCTGCAGTTAATTAAAAATCTGCAATTTAGCTGTCCAATTACTTTTGTCCCCAACAATCATTTCTTGTGGAGTGCGGCAGAATTTCAAGAATGGGCTTACTCCCGCAAGCGCCTATTGTTGGAAGATTTTTACCGCGAAGGGCGCAAGCGATTTAATATTTTAATGGACGGGAATAAGCCAATAGGAGGAAAATGGAACTTCGACAAACAAAATCGCCGGCCTCCCAAGAGTAAGCTAAAAACACCACCAGCTTTATGGTTTGAACCCGATGGTATAACTCAAGGGGTAATTGAGGAAATTAAAGCCAAAAACTTGACTGGTTACGGAGAAATAGAACCCTTCCGCTGGGGCGTGACTCGCTCAGATGCTTTAGACGTTTTGGAGCATTTTCTAACTCAATGCTTGCCCACCTTTGGCCCCTATCAAGATGCAATGGTAACTGGGGAAGAAACCATGTGGCACAGTCTCATTTCTCCCTATCTTAATTTGGGATTGCTTACTCCAATAGAAGTAATTGAAGCTGCTCAACAGGCTTATGTTGCAAACGAACTAGAATTAAACAGTGTTGAAGGATTTATTCGTCAGGTGTTGGGATGGCGAGAATATATGCACAGTATCTATCATTATCTAGATGAAGATTATCGAGAGAGTAATTGGTTTAATCACAGCGAACCGCTACCAGATTTTTATTGGCACAGTTCTCTGACAGATATGAACTGTCTACATCAAGTTCTCAGTCAAGTGGAAAAGACAGGCTATGCTCATCACATTCAGCGGTTAATGGTGCTGAGTAATTTTGCTTTAATTGTCGGCGTTTCTCCCCAAGAAATTGAGGCTTGGTTTCAGGCAGCGTTCGTGGATGCTTATGACTGGGTGATGCAAACTAATGTGATTGGGATGGGACAGTTTGCTGATGGAGGAATCTTAGCATCTAAACCTTACGCATCTTCGGCTAATTATATCAATCAAATGAGTGATTACTGTGGCAATTGTACCTATAATCCTAAGCAGCGAATAGGAGAGAAAGCCTGTCCCTTTAACTTTTTCTACTGGGACTTTCTTTCACGTCACCAACAGAAGCTTAAATCCCTGGGACGCATGAATCTAGTTTTAGGCAATCTCAAGCGGATGGAAGCAGATGAACTGACAAAAATTCAAGCTTCAGCCCAAGAGTGGAGACAAAAGTTATCAGAGAGATGATTCGGCTGAACCGCTTGCCAATAATACTTTTGACTTGTGACTTTTGACTTTTGAATTCCCTAAAGGGGTGTTAGCCCAACGAGAGTGCCACAGCCATGCTCCCAGACCAACCGCCAGATTAGACAGGCAACTGGCACCAAAGATGCCAGGGAGACCGAACAACTGGCTGCCCAGATAAGCCAGGGGGATGTAGAGAAGCAACAGCCGGGACAGAGACATCCCTAAAGCCGACAGAGGCTTGCCCAAGGCGTTAAAACTAGAACTGGAGGCAAAAACAATCCCCAAAGCCCCGTAACTCATGGGCACGATGGTCAAATAAGCAGCAGCACTGGCTACCACCGCTGGGTCACTGTCAAACCAGGAAGCAATTTCAGGTGCAGCTCCTCCCAACAAGACCGCAACCAGTGCCCCCCACCCCAAGCAGAACCAGAAGCTCAGACTCAGCGCTCGCTTAACTCGTCCGTACTGTTGGGCACCCCAGTTTTGACCAACAAAGGGGGCGATGCTGGCTGACAGGGACAGAGGAGCGATTAGAGCCAAAGCTTCTAGGCGCGACGCCAGGCAAAACCCGGCTACAGCTTCGGCCCCGTAGCGAGCGAGCAGGCTGGTGACCAAACCCACAGACAGAGGAGAAATTAAGTTGGTCGCTGCTGCAGGCAAACCCACAGACAGGAGGCGGCGACAACTGGTTGCCATCCCTTTCAGACTAGGAAGGGAAAATAGTAGCAGGCGCTCCCGAAAGTGAAGGAAAGCTAAGGAAGCAACCAGGGTGCCAGCTCTGGCAAGGGTGGTCGCCACTGCCGCTCCCTCAATACCCAACGCCGGAAACGGACCCCAACCAAAAATGAACAGGGGGTCGAGTAAAATATTGGCCGCAGCAGCCAAAGTCATAATCAGACTGGGAACGACCGTGTTTCCCGAGGCACGGATGGCATTATTGCCCACCAAGGGGACGACTAGGAAAACCATCCCCAGATACCAGATATCCATGTAGTCCCGAATCAGGGGCAGTAGTTCGGGTCCGGCTCCCAAAGCGGCAAACAGGGGGTCAATAGTAGCCAAACCAAGGCTGGCCAGGAGGGCGACAATTAAAAGAGACAGCAAGAGGCTATCAGTGGTCAGCCGCTGCACCTGCCATCGGTTGCCTGCCCCAATTGTTCGAGCAATGACTGAAGATGTCCCCGTCCCCAATCCCATGGCCACGCTCCCCAAGATAGTAACTACGGGAAAGGTGAAGCTTATTGCCGCTAGTTCCCTCGTTCCCAGTTGAGCCACAAAGTAGGTGTCGGCGAGGCTAAAGGCGAGGATGGAAAAAACTCCCCAAACCGTCGGCAAAGATAGCCTGATGAGCTCGATTCCAATCGTACCTTCTGTAAGTTGAGCTTTCATGGGTGTTTGCCTGCCTTTAAACTGAAATAACCAGACTAATTAAAGTTTCTGGTGCTGAGAACCAGAGGCGATTTTGCCCTAGCACGGAGTGAGCCTCCAAATTCTTCAACACTATGTAAACTAATGTAACGTAATATAAAGTTTGATTGCAAAAACTTGACTTTTACCGTGGGACTTAAGGGATAAAAAGAGTCAAATTAGGGTATAATCCTTGACGGATTACCATTTCACGTCGAGATGAGCAGATGAGAGAGACCACCTCCTCCGCCATGCCCCCATGTTTTGAGAAATGGTGTAAAAGGTTTGATTACTGCTTCAAAACTAAAGCCCAAAAAACAGGCTTTAGACACTATCTAGGAGGATTAATAGGAGAAAGTGAGAGAAAAAACTTGACTCAAATGGCTAATAGCGCTGTTGGAGTGGTTTATAACCGATTGCAAAATCGTTATCATCAAATGATTTTCAGGAGGTACAACTCAACTTAGATAAAGCGAAAACAGTGTGGGTAGCAACATTCAGTGCCAAGGTATCTATTCTTTAATCTATTTGACCACTGACTCCAAACAATTAGGAATGAATAATTCAATTTACGACCTTAAAGTCAAGACAATTGATGGTCAAGAACAACAATTAGCCCAATATGAGGGAACCGTTTTGCTCATCGTTAATGTAGCTTCTTACTGTGGCTATACTTCTCAATACCAGGGACTAGAACAGCTAAATCAAAAATATCGAGACCGGGGCTTGCGAATTCTGGGCTTTCCTTGCAATGATTACGGAGCCCAAGAACCAGGTACTAACGCCGAAATTAAAACCTTCTGTGAAACGCGCTATGGCGTTAGTTTCCCTCTGTTCGACAAGCTGCATACTCTTGGTTCTCAGAAGCACCCGCTCTATCAATACTTGACCCAACAAGCCAATCCCTCAGGAGAAGTAAGCTGGAATTTTGAGAAGTTTTTAATCGACAAGCAAGGGAAGTGTGCTGGCAGGTTTAAAAGTGCTGTTAGCCCTGATGCTCCCGAATTAGTGGCCGCCATTGAAGCTGAATTGAATAAATAGAATGTTTTTCTATTGAATGAGATGATTGACAGCAGCGGTGGTCAGCTTGAGAGGGTTAGTTGACGATGTATCTGTCAACGGAGTTGTACATTGTGGTAGTAGAAGTTGGTTAACATCTGGGATAGTTGGAATCTGTCGATTGGTTTAGCTAGCTGGACTTCCCACCGGCATGGCCACAGGAGACATTAGTCCGGCTGGGTTCGCCTTAACCCAGCGGCGATAATCCTGCACCAGTTGGCGTTCCAAACGATATTTAATGGTCAACAAAATGCCATTGAGGA
>JBFRWF010000157.1:0-5222 GCA_051439465.1 Xenococcaceae cyanobacterium
CCAAGGTGAAAGAGGGAGTCGAGCTAGCAAGAGAAGGGAAAGTAGAAGAGGCGATCGCCGCCTACCAAGAAGCCCAAAAACTGAAGCCAGGCATCGACCTCAATCCCGACACAGAAGCAATAGATAACGATCTCAAAGCTGTTAGGCAACAGTTAGCAGCACTTACCAAGGTGAAAGAGGGAGTCGAGCTAGCAAGAGAAGGGAAAGTAGAAGAGGCGATCGCCGCCTACCAAGAAGCTCAAAAACTCGATTCAACCCTGAAAATTTCTGCTGATTCTTGGAACGAACTCTGTTGGTTCGGTAGCCTACACGAACACGCTGCTAAGGTGATGTTTGCCTGTGAAAAGGCAGTAGCCCTTGAGCCTGACTCTGGAATGATTCTGGATAGTCGCGGTCTCGCGAGGGCGCTAACTGGCAATACTGAAGGCGCAATTAATGACTTTCAGGCATTTGTTGACTGGACTGACAATAATAAAGAAAGGTCACAGCGTCAACGCTGGATTGATGCTCTCCGCGCTGGTAAGAATCCATTCACAGAGGAAGAGTTGAAGAGTTTACTTTAGCTGTAGCTCCCCGACATCATAATCACTCGAAAAAGATATAGAATTGATTGTTAATCAGCTTAAAGAGGAAAGTAAAATGCTTATTTCTCTTATCAAAAAGCTCAATAATTAAAAACTGTTGCCTATTGCCTATTGCCTATTTACTGTTGCCTGTTGCCTGTTGACTGTTGCCTACTCCAAGTGTCCCGTCTTAAGTTGGTAGCCAATAGTTAGGCGATAGCAATCGAGGGGATTTTATGAGAAAAGAAATATCTTATAAAGAATTTGGTGTTACTCTTTCGCTATTTCTTGAATGGAGAACTCCGAAATTTGGCCAATCTAATCCTTCCCGAATGAATAACAAAGTTTGGGAGTGGTTGATACGTTCAAGAAAAAGCGCTTATCAAGCCACACAAGATTTAAACGGACCATCATCTTTCGACGAAGGGCCTACTTGGTGTTTTGATCGATTTGGACAAACATCAACAAAACTTCCTGATGGGCGCATTGTTTACATCGGTGGCGAACACGAAGATTACTACGACCCAGATTTTTATATATACAATGACGTAGTCGTCATTAATCCAGATCAGTCAATAGAAATTTATGGATATCCATTGCATATATTTCCTCCTACAGATTTCCATTCATCTACATTAATAAACAACAAAATAGTAATAATCGGTAGCCTTGGTTATCCAGAGAAGCGTATTCTCGGTGAGACTCAAGTTTATTTACTAAATATTGAGAATTTTGAAATAAGTAAAGTAAATACTACTGGAGCTCCCCCGGGATGGATACACGATCATCAAGCTACCCTATCAAGTGATGGAAAATTTATCACTTTAGAAAAAGGTAAGATTGACCTTGGCGACAAACATACACTAAGAGAGAATATTGATAAGTGGAAGCTCAACCTTAGCCATTGGCGTTGGGAGCGTTTGACAGAAAGAAAGTGGAAGCGCTGGGAAGTTAAACGATGCGATCGCCAACCCAATCATCTATGGGATATAAGGCAAGCTTTATGGTGTCGAGAGTTTCACTGGGCTAATGATTACAAAAAATCCGTCAAAAAGCTCGCCAAAGAGCTTGGGATAGAGCCCAACATTGATTTAATTAACAATCTTTATAGCCCAGAAATACCTCATCAGCAGATACCTGATAAAGATGATGAATATGGTGTTTACCGGATTAGTATTGATGGTATAATTGTTCGTTATGTTGAAGAATTGTTTGCAGTTCAAGTAACAGTCGAAGGCCACCTGCCTGAAAAACTAATTGAGATAATAAAATCAGATATGTTGAAAAAAATTTCAATACTTGAAAATACAGAATGCGATCTAGAAGTAATTTAAATGTTACCGTCAAGATTAAGTTATATCATGTTCGATAAATTAGTTATAAAAAAGTAGGTTGGGTTGAACGAGAGTGAAACCCAACATAAGTGATATGGGTGTTGGGTTAGGCTTCGCCGCTCTTCGAGTAGGCTAGTCTTCGACGCGCTTCGCGATCGCCGCTCTTCGAGAACGTTGCCTCAACCCAACCTACACAAATGTCTTTTTTTTATAAGTGATTATCCGAACTTGATATTAATCAAGGCGGAAAGTCAATCCAAAATCGAATGACTCTATTCTTCACCTGGCTGAGTGCCTTTACCTCGCTGAATTCCTTGATCTGGCTCGATATTGCCATTGAAGCTGTTCTCTCAAACGCATTACATAAACACGAGCTTTTTGGTAAGCTTGTTGATACTGCCCAGAGTTATGTTCCGACCAACTACGACCAGTGGTTTCCTTGATGTGACCAAACACGGCTGAGTGAATCAACTGCTGATTGTTCTTGAAAGAAACTTCATGTCCTTTAGCTTTCACTCGCTCCATTGCCTCAACTAAGAGTTTGACCGGACGCTCCACCAAAGAGTTCCCGCTAGCCCCATCCGGAATTAAACGACGCTGCCTGAATAAATCGTGAATGAGACTTTTAATCAGACCTCCATACCGAGCCTGAGTTTCCATCTTGGCCTTATCAGGACGAGCGATCGCTTCTGAATGTGGCACTTCCACTTCAGTACTAGCTAACTCCGCTTCCAGTCCCTTGAGAAACATCTCATACACTGCAGGCGGCATCGTCTGGCTCAGGGGGACTCCTGATGCGGCAATCTCTCCATCTGGGGTTAGCTCTAACCCTTTGCTTTGCAGCAGCACCCGCTTTTTGTATTCGGAGTAGGGGATAAATTCAGACCCTACCAAAACCTGCCAGTCCAGATTAACATGGCTCAGAAAATGAGCATCCGGTAAGGATTGAAGACTGCGTTGCCGCTTTACCTTAGCACCAGTGGGAAGATCCAACCAAGTCGGGGTAATCTGCACTTGCTCGGAATCAAGGACAGCTTCTACTTGTACGCTCACAGTTCTGACACTGCGGATTTGAGAAAGGCGATCGCTAATGGCTTCAACTTCAGCCTCCCAGGGAGGCACAGTTGCCCTTGTATCTACCTCCATGGGTAGGGACATCTGGAATGAAATCCCCTGATTGCTAACTTCCGACTCCTGGACATGATACCTACCCCCCTCTTCCCTTACCGAAAAACTCTCTGTGTTGCCCAATTCCTTGGCTAAATCAAACTTAGGTGAGGGAGTCTCCTGAGGGGAGATAATTGCCTCTAGCTCTAAGATATCCCCTGGTTTTAGAGCATCGGTATCAGAAAGACTCAGCACTGTATCCCCTGCTTCATATTCGGCGGTGAGGATGGGTTTCCTCCTCATGGGAGTGGTTACCTCTGTCAGGGTGTCGCTATTCACCCCCTCTAAAAACTGCTCAAACAGGGGGCGAATGCCCAAACTTTCATGTGTGACAACTACCCCCCAATTAGGGTGCTCTAACTTAGGAAACTTACCCGGAGGCTCTCCGGGTACCCTTCTGATAATCCTGCCCCACTCTTGCTCCGCTGGGGACATGGTTTTCAAGATACACAGACAGCAGGATACCGATGCCCAAAGATGGTCGAAGCCAACCCCCAGCATGCCACAGTGTACCAGCACCCAATCCTGGCCATTATAAAACCGCTGTAAGATATCACTAGGACGGCCAGCCAGGTCATAACTATCATGATCAGAGTGAATAATGCCTACCCTTCCTTTCAAATAAGGGAAGTTTTCTTCTAGTAACTTAGCCACCCGATGAGTATGAGCAATGTTTAATGCTCTAACAATCATCGAGTGCGGCTGACCTGTAGCCTTGCGCTTAGATAACAACACATCCACTGCCATCTGCAGCACTGGCATGGAGAAGCTATCGGCCAACAAAATCTGTCGGAACCAGAGGCGGTCAGATTCAGCTTTAGCCAAGAAATCTTCTGGGTTGTAACTCATTTCAATCCCATCTTCCTCGATTAAAAATGCTTCGCTGGTTGCCTCTTGAAGGGTTAGCTTTTTAATTGGCGGTGGGTCAAGTTTCCAAGCATCTTGTAGGGAGAACTCATAATCCGCCGCTGGAGCATAGCGAACCACTGAGTTGCCCCGGTCGTCCAACTCTGACACTTCAGTATACCTAACGTGGGGAAGGGGCTGAGAATCTGAGCGGAACTTAGAACCCGTGAAATAAGTTAGCAGTGCCTTATCGAAGTAATTAGTAATAGTGCGGTAACTAGCAGCAGCCGAGAAATGAGCTTCGTCTACAACAAGAACTCCGACGGTGTCCGGTTCAATATCCCCCCGGTTAACCAAATTGAGAACGAACTGTCGATTACCCACCAGCATATCTGCCGAATCCATAGCATAGGCATAGCTCTCAAAATTCCCCGCATCCAACTCCACTATTTTTGGTGGTGGTACCCCTGGGGGCAAAATCTTGAGACTGTAGAGAAGCCATTGGCTGTAGATTGGACGACCAGAGCGGTTTGTGGGAAAATCCCGCAAGAACCTACCACGGAGGGTGCAGTTGTCAGAAAGAAATAAAGCCTTTCTTCCTAGCATCCAAGGAGCCAGTAGGAAAGGAGCGATCGCTTGAATTAAAGTTTTGCCTGTTCCCACACCCGCCAGAATCAAAGCCGCTTCTCGCATTGGGGCATCCATTTCTGTTCGACAAGCTTTTTGGTAGATGGCAAGTAACGCTTCTCTCTGGTGAGTATATAAACCCGTCGCACCAACTAAGATGCGGTTGAGTACTAGCTCGTGATAAGCTCTGAAATAATTATTCATTGCACTCGCTATCGATTCTATCCGATTTGCGGCTGTTACAACTCCAGCAAAGCGCCTGCCCATTCCACACCGAGGTTTTTCCCCCTTTGGCATAGGGAATCCTGTGGTCAGCCGCAAAGTTTTGGGGAGTCAGCTTGACCCCACATATTTGACACCTATACCTTGCTCTGCGTAAAATCAAGAGCTTCTGGGATTTAGTGAAACATCGGCCCATTCTTTTACTTCATGGAAGTATTAGCGGCATTATAGCTAAAATCATAATAGAACCTTCAACCCGACTATGCCTTGGTTTAACTCTCGTTATCATCGTTTTGGGCAGATTCAACAACTAGACCCAGTTACCGACCATTGCCGGATTTGCCATTTATTGGCTGGTTACGAATTCCCTTGGGATACCACCCGTTCTTTGGAACTAGCCATGCTCAAAACTTATTGCGTCCCTAGCATTTCCCAACTGCTCGAGGAAACTGGCGAATTCCAT
>JBFRWF010000158.1:0-13889 GCA_051439465.1 Xenococcaceae cyanobacterium
GTAGTCGGACATAAATAAAGGATGCTGTGTAAAGAATTGTAAATTAGCTGTAAATCCCCCCTCTGCCTCCTGCCTCCTGCCTCCTGCCTTTCTCAGCCAGTAATTTTTATTTTTGTCCAGGTACTTAGCCCAAGCTATCTTCCACTTATGTCTACTATTTTCCACTTCGGAGATAATTCAACTCTCAAAGTTAATTTCTAATTTCCTTTTGGAGTGGGACTGACATGCTCAAGGAAAACTATTACTCTTAAATTAAAGTCATAACTGCTAAAAAAATATCGGGACAATTACTGAATTTAACGTGTCTACTTGCCCGAAACGATAAATATCAATTAGTAGAGGTTAGGACTCCTTGCTATTCAAAAGGTAACTCATGTTGATTCAGCAATTTTATTCAAAGCTTAAGCCTAGTAAATCTAAAACCAGTGCTATTACTGCTAAAGGACTGGAGATGGTCTTCCAGTCAGGATCTAACCGTTTTCCAGTGCTTAAAGGAATTGATTTGAGCATTCCCAGTGGTGATATTCAACTGTTAATGGGACCGTCTGGATCGGGTAAAACTACCTTGCTGTCAATTTTGGCTGGGCTTATAAAACCTACAGCTGGCAGCTTACATCTGCTTGGTCAAGATATTACCCGCATGTCGCGCAAGGAATTAAGCTGGTTCCGACTCCAGAACATTGGTTTCATTTTTCAAGGCTTTAACCTATTTCCAGCACTGAGTGTAGCTGAAAATGTAGAACTAGCTCTAAATATAAAAGGCATCAGGGGGAAAAATGCTAGACATCAAACACAAATTCTGTTAGAGTCAGTCGGGTTAGCAGACAAAGCAAAATCGCTCCCCCATGACCTTTCTGGAGGACAAAAACAGCGAGTCGCGATCGCCCGAGCTTTGGCAGGTAATCCCCGCCTGATCATGGCTGACGAACCAACTGCTGCACTAGATTCCTACAATGGACAGGCGATCGTTGAATTACTGCACCAGCTAGCCTCCGAAAGAGGCAGCACAGTGCTGATAGTAACCCATGACCCTCGGATTATGAATGTTTCTGACTACATCCTCTATCTAGAAGATGGTCAATTGAAGCCTAAAGCGACAATGGAGACTGATATTCAATATTCAGGTATTTTCTTAGAGCGTGTTTGAAATTCCTCCTCTAGTGATTTTCTGAGCTACACTTTCACTTCCAGAGATTTGAGATACTCCGTGTTCACCCTCGACTCTCGAATTAGAGCAATTTTGCCAGTGCGGGTAATTTCCCGGATGCCAAACTTGTTTAACATCTGGATAATCGCCACCATTTTGCCCGGATCTCCCACCACTTCCACAGTGAGTGTCTCCTCAGATATATCAACTATACGGGCGCGAAAAATCTGAGACAACTCAATCACCTCTGCTCGGTTAGAGGAAGTAGCATTGACTTTAATTAGCATCAACTCTCGTTCTACACAGGGAATTTGGGTGATATCCTGCACTTTCAGCACATTGGTGAGCTTGTAGAGTTGTTTCGTCAACTGCTCAATGGTGCGGTCATCTCCAGGAACCACCATCGTAATGCGGGAAATGCCTCCCTGCTCCGCTGGACCAACAGCTAAACTCTCAATATTGAAGCCCCGACGGGCGAACAAACCGGCAATTCGTGTCAAAACACCGGCTTCATCTTCAACCAAAACAGAAAGAGTGTGTTTCATCGCAAAAACTAATATAGACCAATAATTACTGCACGAAAATCTTAATTTTTTTAGTGATTAGATGTTCGATCCTCCCCCACCTAGCCATAATGTTAGAGTTTACTGCTTATTATAGGAGTCAAATCTCATGGGTTGGTTAAAAAGATTGTTTGGCTTAATAATACCGGGTCTTGATGAAGCCGAGGAAGGAGAAGAGGAAGGAACTTTAGTCGATAATGCCTCTGTCAATCCCGAAGTCAGCGACGATAGCATTCCCCCGGAGCGAATCGGATTAGATGGAAACTATGACCAAAGTGGTCTTGCCAAGCGAGTAGTTTTGGCTTTTGATGAAGACCCGGATCTTGATGACGAGGGTAGGCTCTGGGTTGCCCAGACTGGCAGCACCGTTGTCCTCAAAGGAACAGTGTCTAGTCAGGAGGTTCTGGACAAGATGGTAGAAGTTGCCGAAAGTGTTTATGGCGCAACAGAAGTTGATACCGAGGAAGTAGCGGTTGAGTGAGATTTCCTCCCCTGCTCAGATCAATTTTGTTCAGTTGTAGCTAAAAAAGATGGAGGCTCAGTCTCAGTTGTTTCTCTGAACTGAGCCTCAAGCCAATTCATAAGAATCCTGTTAAACTGCTCTGGACATTCATCATGGGGACAGTGACCAGTATTATCCAGTTCAATCAACTCGATTTGGGGATTAAGATGGGCAAAGGTTTGAGCTAGACTGGGGGGAACCATGCGGTCTTGGCGACCCCAAATCAAGAGGATGGGAATCTTCAAAGTTGGCAGCACCGCTTTGGCAGGGGGAGCAAATTGGGGGCGGCTCACTGCCTTAAACAAAGCGCAAAATGTCCTCGCTGCACCTTCGTCTTGTGCTGGAGCAGCGAGAATCTCCACCAGTTCATCTGTTATCGCCCCCTGATTAGCATAGGCTATTCGGGCCCAACGACGGATAACCCTTGGGCGTCGCAGCACTTTGAACAGAGTCTTCAGCAATGGTGGTGATGCTACCATGCCCTCAATGGTCGTCACTACAGGCTGTAGCCACTTGGGAATCATCTCTTGTCGCAAGGAGACATCGGGCAAACTGAGCATGGCAATACCCTTAACCATTTCTGGGTGGACTGCTGCTGCTGCCAAACAAACCAGTGAGCCAGTGGAATTACCCACCAGCACCACTGGCTGACGGATAAAAGTTTGCCAAAAATCGTAAACCTGCTGCACCCAGAGGTCAACTTTGTAGTCAGCAGAAGCTTTTTTGGATGCCCCAAAGCCCAATAAGTCCAGGGCGTAAACCCTGTGCTTTTGACTCAGTGCCGGGAGATTATTGCGCCAGTGCTCAATAGAAGCACCAAATCCATGAAGCAGGATGAGCGGCGTCCTTAACGGCTGATCCCTTTGAGATGTCCGCATATAGGTGTAGCGAGTTTGCCAGCCTCGCCAAACCCAGTCTCTTTGATTGCCTATTCGTTGCTGCCAGTGCCCAGCTCTAGCCACAAAAAGCCTCAAATTTAAGAATGTTTGCGCTTTCTCTATTGTAGTGCTATCTTTTGTAGGATCGCGCTTTCGCTTAAGCTATTGTGCATTTAACTTGCATATTCCCAGTATCGGTAAAAACCCATCAATCCCTCTCCCACTCTCCCACTATCCCTCTCTACCTCTCTCCCACTCGACTAGGAGCATCATCACCAACAGGTTTTGACCACACCCAATCCGTAGCAGCTTAACAGATTGGGGGTCAGCATCCGGGTCAGTTAAATGGAAATCGAAAGTTAAGTTAAGAATATAGGCAGAAGCTTGCTCGGAATCAGTAGAATGAGAAGTAAATCAACCTTACCTCTTAATCAATCCACTAATTAGAGAAATTAACATACGCTTGTGATAGAGAGAAGACGCAATCAGCGCGATCTAGCCCCAATTAACGAAAGAATCCGTTTTCCCAAGGTTCGTGTCATCGATACGGATAGCTCGCAGTTAGGCATTCTTTCACGAGAGGAAGCTTTAAGCATCGCTGAGGAACAAGGGCTGGATCTAGTCTTGGTCAATGAAAGGGAAGATCCTCCCGTTTGCCGGATTATGGACTACGGCAAATACAAATATGAGCGGGAGAAAAAAAATAGAAAGAAAAAGCAGCACACCGTTGACGTTAAGGAAGTGAAGATGCGATACAAAATTGACGAGCATGATTACCACGTGCGCGTTAATCATGCAGAGCGCTTTCTCAAGTCAGGAGATAAAGTTAAAGCCACTATTACCTTCCGAGGTCGAGAAATTCAACATGCCAATTTAGCTGAGGAGTTGCTCAAGCGCATGGCAGCGGATTTAAAGGAAGTAGCTGAAGTGCAACAAGCTCCGAAAAGAGAAGGTCGCAATATGATGATGCTGCTTTCTCCCAAAAAATGAGTATTAGTTAGTACAGCAGCCAAAATACTTGACTTTACTGACAGTTGCTGCTATTTACTAACAAAAACTGACAGAAATTTACGGCGATGTGGCATTTTAGTCCACTGAAATGGACTAGTGACAAGGGTTTCAGTCGGTTTCAACCGACTTGAAGCCATTAGCCCGGAAGCTGCAGGATACTGTGGGCGAATTAACTGGGGGCATCCTCTTGTTTCCTGGCACTGAGGTGGGAATGACCCCCAGAGGCTCTGCCTCTTAGCACTCGACACGGGAGGCAGAGCCTTGTGATGTGCGTTCCCAGGTAGAACCTGGAAACGAGAGTACTAGAAGAATCGATTCACCCACAGTATCACTTCAGTTTTGGGCGAGTCTGGGACTACAACAAGATTTCGGGGGAGTAGCTCAATTTAAAATTCACAATCGTTCAGCCTTTGCTGAAGCATCTGGGGAAATTCCTGATAGTATTTTTGATTGAGGGGGGAGGGGTGGGGCAGAGGCAGCAATGTCACTTGCCGAGTAAAATCTTGCATCCCCTGATCATCGGATGCTCGCAGTGTCACTTGAATTTTAGCAGTGTAGCGATCGCTCCTTTGAAAAAATTTAGTCAACTCCCCTTTTGCACCATAGGGAATGAACCATTTAAAGGCTTCATTCCCTAAGGTGATAATTTGATTGCCTTGCCAGTGAATTACCAGCAGACGCTCTATGAAGGGACGAAATCGTTTTTTGACCTCAGTAGAGTAGGCTTTGTTCCCCGGTGGTTTGTAAGGGACAGTGTTGGTGAGAAGGACGCGATCGCAGACAGTTTCCAGGTCTTTTTTCCCTTGTGCTTCTTGGCGATGCATAGCCCAGTAGAAACCCTGACGCACCAGGGTACCAGCAGCGCCGATTAGGGGTTGGGCTGCATGGACTTCATCTGTGCCCAGATCGCGACCAAAAAAGCAGAGGTGGCTTTTGAGATTGCCAGCATACAGAATCGGTTGGGTAGGTTCTTTACCCGCTGCTTTATAGACTGGTGTATCAATGGGGAAAGATGCCCGTTGTGCTTCCTGCCGGATTTGAGCAATTAAAGTTTCGATATCTGACATGGGATTGGCAATAGTTTATAATTCTATTTTGTCAAAAGTAAGCACCCTGTACCTAAAAGTAACCGGGGCGCTGTGTAGGGGCGAAGCATTTGGGGGATTAAGTAAGTAAATAGACCTAGATTTATCTATCCAAATGCAACGCCGTCCCCAACTAGGACCGAGGAGTGTTTCTTAGGAGCCCCCCACGGACGCGAATGCGCTAACGCCCACGCTCCGCGAACGCGTCCGTTATGGATGAAAGAAACACAAGTACTTCTCCCCCCTCTCCCCCTCGTGTTTCTTAGGAGGGGTAGGGGCACGGCATATTTAAATTTAATTGGTTTATACCAAAATTAAAATAGGCCGTGCCCCTACAGCCAGGGTTTTGAATCCCCGGCGGGCTCATATCTTGCACTTTGTTGAACTAAGCAAAGCTTAGTTCAACTTATATATGTTTTGATTTGCCACGACTCATTTAGGACTGCTATATTCCTCATTACCTATTCCCCATTACCTATTACCTATTCCCTATTACCTATTCCCTGTTTCCTGTTCCCTATTTCCTTTTCCCTATTTCCTATTCCCTGTTGCCTGTTGCGCCCAGCCTCCAGCGTCGACGCTGGGCGCACTGTTGCCTGTTGCCTACTCCAAGGTCTCGCCTTAAGTTGTTAGCCCTTCAGACCTACTTTATGCTCTCATTGTTACCCATTTTCCCTTTTGCCCAGGCAAACCCAATGCCATCACCTGCACTAACTCCCCAGGAGATTGTGCAACCCCAAGAAGTCCGTCCTTTACCAGGACAACTGGATAATATACCAGTTTTCAATAGCAACAGCCCGGAATTGGTTGTGAAAGAAGGAATTTTACTTTCTACCTTTCCTCCCACTGGTAAAGCCAGTCCTGCTGCCCATTTAAACTTTCCTTTACAGGGACGTTTTGATTTATTTGCCCATCATGTTGCTAAGGCATCCACACCAGAGGATTTGCGAACTCTCTATCTGGGAGTGATTCTGCATAATCCCGGTCAACAACCGTTAACTGTAAATATTTTGCAAGGGACTAGTTACTTGAGTCAACCAGATGCCCCCTTTATCGATTTACCTGTCCAAGTAGAAAATCCTGAAGGGAATGTCTATGCTGGTCCCGGTAGTAGGGTTATGAGTGATATTCTCCGGGGTCGTCATCAAGATATTTTTCCGACTCAGATCGTGATTCGGGCGGGAGAAAGTCGGATGTTACTCAATTTACCTATCCCGGTGCGAACTCTGGAACCGCCGATTAATGGTCGTTCTACTTATATGCGGTTGTACAGTGATGGAGTGGTTTATGTTGCTAGTCTGGGTATGTTTGCCCCAGTTGATGCGGCGAGAAATGAGCGGGCACCGAAGCTGGAAGAATGGGAACAATTACTGAAAAATGGGAAACTATCTACTCCCCGCGATCGCGCCCCTACTCCCCCCAATGCTCTTAATAATATCATTTATGGTCGAGTGGCTGGAGTTTCCCAAGGTTCCCAGTGGAAAGCCCAGATAGTTGATAATTCTAATACTATGGACTTAACCATTCCTGCAAGAGGTGAGGCATTTTCCTATGGTCTAAGTACTTTAGAGGGAGGGACATTGGGAACAAATCAAATTCAGAGTGCCTCCATGCTAGTACGCTATCCCGACACTGCCTATAAGGCGCACGGAAACTATGGGGTGCGCTATAGTCTCAGCTTACCCCTTCATAACCCCACTAAGAAGACTCAAACCGTCACCGTTGCAATCCAAACCCCGATTAAACAAGACCTGCTAACAGAAGGATTGCGTTTTTTTGAACCGCCAGCAAAACAAGTCTTTTTCCGAGGCACTGTGCAAGTCCGCTATACTGATGACCAGGGTTTGCCTCGCACTCGCTATTTTCATTTAATACAACGCCGTGGTCAGCAGGGGGAATCTTTGGTAACACTAACTATACCCCCCAATGACAGACGACTGGTATTGGTTGATTTTCTCTATCCTCCAGATTCTACTCCACCCCAGGTTTTGACGGTGAAGACTTTGGGAGAATGCCACTAAGGAATGGCAACTAAAAGGATTAGCTGCTGTAACCTTTCCCGGTCAAGCTTTAAAGTTTGTTGATGGTAATTTCAAGCCATCAATCAGTAGAGAAACAAAACCAGATCTGATAACCGATATTCAGTTAGAAACAATGAACCGTTCGCCAGAAGATTTCATCAATGGAATGAATAATGCTTTAGATAGAGGTGATTTCACTCAAGCAGAGAAAATCTCAGTTGAGGCATTCAAGCATTACCCCGAACATCAAGAAATAAAGAAATATGCTCGGATTCTAGCTCCCCCGAAAATCACCTTCCATAAACTCCCCCCCGATCCAGATACGCCACTAAACCAAGACTGGGTAATGCAGCACCGTACTGACTATCACGGTAGATGGGTAGCTCTTCGCAGTGGTAAATTAGTAGCGGATGCCAGTTCCGCCGATGAGTTATTTGAGAAGGTAGGTAAAGAGAAGATGAAAGACGTATTTTTCACAGTGGTTTATTGATGGCTCTCCTTTTTCCTAATGGCGATAATTTTGCAACGGGTGCTATTCGCTACGCTTACCGTCCAGTTACTGTCAATGAAACCACCAATCGGATTATTCTAACAGTAGAAGTAGAAGGTTATAGAACAGAAGCAGTAGTTGATACAGGTGCTCCTTATGTAGTGCTTGCGCCGCAAGTCGGAAAGCTGATAGGTTTTACCCTAGCATCTACTCTCTATAGGGAGAGAATGCTCATTCGTGGGATGAGGTTGGATGGTAGTGTAACTCGTCTAAATGTAACATTACAAGCTACATTTGGTGAGAGTCTGACTAGAGAAGCTACAGTTTTTATTCCCGATGTAGAGGAATACTGGGGCAGTTTTCCCTCTTTTATCGGCTTGACTGGTTTTCTAGAAAGAATTCGCTTTGCTATCGATCCATCAACCGATACTTTCTATTTCGGCGAACTCCCATAATTACCAAAACTATCAATCTATTGTAGAAGCTTTCCCTAATAATTCGCTACTGTTTGTTTATTCTCCAGTCCGAATACCAAGCAGACATCGGGACAATGATCTTTCAATTCCGGAATATCCCACTCAATTAGTAAATCGCTGAAAACGCCTGTATTTGGATCGTTGGCATAGCGTCGAGCTAGCATTTCCTTAGCATCAGCGATCGCATCATCAAAGAGGCAAGAATCAGACTTAGAGAAACTATCGAAAAAATCAGTATTTTGACTGAATTTTTTTCAGAATCAAGGCGAGGGCTATCTATATTTATTAGATAATACACTTTGAAGTGCGGAAGGTGGGCTCAAGAAAGTAGCCATACAGCTAGGGTTAACCCTAGTCAAGGTGGGTAGGGGAGCCTTGACACTCCCAAAATTGATTCTTTGTTCGATAATTTGAGCAAAAAATATCGTAAGGGTTGCGAAGTGGGACTTTTAGTCCCCATAGCAACTTCCGCGCTTATTTCCCCCGTATTTCAATCGAGGGAGATGTCAACGCCTACTCCATGAGCAAAACAATTTTTCCAGTCATTGAACCAGTTTCCAAAGCTTTATGAGCAGCAGCAGCTTTTTCTAGGGGAAAAGTTTGGCTGAGGTGGATTTTCAGCTTACCTTTATCAATCCAACTAGCACACTGTTTCAGAATCTCTGTTTGGTGCTGTTGGAAACTTACCAGTCCTAGTAACGCTGGGGTGAGCATTAATTCTAAGCTAATGCGGAGGTTGCGCTGACGGGCGACTTTCAAATTACCCAAGGAAGAATCAGGTTCAAGAATGGTCACCAAATCTCCATACAAGCGCACCGCACCGCAGCTATCAAAAAAGGTTTTACCTCCTACCGTATCGAAAGCCAGGTCTACTCCTTCTCCCCCAGTCCAGTCTAGGGTAGCCTGTACAAAGTCCGTTTGTAAGTAAAGGATAGGGTGGTCAGCACCCAACTGACGCACTAATCTGGCTTTATCCTGAGAACCGACAGTAGTACAAATCTCTGCACCTTCGAGTTTTGCTAGCTGGATGGCGACATGACCTACACCACCTGCCCCAGCATGAATCAGTACCTTTTGTCCTGCTTTTAACCTTCCTCGGTCATATAGCGCTTCCCAGGCAGTGATTAGCACCAAGGGTGCAGCAGCAGCTTCAGCAAAGGAGAGAGAAGTAGGTTTATGGGTAACTAAGCGTTCATCCACCACCGCGAACTGGGCATAATTACCAGTTCCTTGTTTACCCAGTCCCCCAGCACAGAAATAGACCTCATTCCCCGGTTTGAACTTCTGAACACCAGAACCTACAGCCTCAACCACACCAGCTCCATCACAGCCTAAAATGGCAGGCATATCGTCTGGGTAGAATGTACCTCTGCGGCGTAGTTTAGTATCGATGGGATTAACTCCTGCTGCTTTTAGTTGCACCAGAATTTCGGTGGGTTTCTCAATCTTCGGTTCTGGCACATCCTGAAGTTCCAGGACATCAGGATTACCCGGTGCTGTCATGACAATGGCTTTCATTTTTCTCGCTCAATCAATTCTGCCCGGTTAAATTATCCCATCCACAGGAGCAGGGGGAAAATGCCCCATGTCCCATGCTCAAATCGATATAATCTCCTTACCCACGATTAAATGAAGAGATTATGGCATCTCCACCGACCTTTTACACCTGGAAAAATTTCCGCTGTGCTTATGAAGTCCACACCCCAAAAGAGTCTTCAGAGGACAGCCCAGCACTATTATTAATCCATCCGATTGGAGTCGGATTATCCAACTTTTTTTGGCATCGATTCTGTGAGGCATGGTTTAAAGGTGGTCAACGCCATCGGATTTACAATCCAGACTTACTCGGATGTGGTGCCAGTGATATGCCCCGTATCGCCTACTATCCCAGCGATTGGGCCCAACAGTTACAATACTTTCTTCAGACAGTCGTAAAAATCCCGGTAATTGTCGTTGTACAGGGGGCACTACTTCCAGTGGCGATCGCTCTGATACAAAACCAACCCCAGCCTAATTTGATTCGAGGACTGGTGATGGCTGGACCACCTGCTTGGGAATTGATGGGTGCGCAAGGAAATCCCTGGAAGCAACGAATCGCCTGGAATCTCTTTGATTCTCCTGTTGGGGCTGCATTCTATCGCTATGCTCGCCGCCGTCAATTTTTACAATCCTTTTCCATCCGCCAACTATTTGCCCAAGCTGAAGCAGTAGACGATCAATGGTTGGATGCCCTACAAAAAGGAGCCGTCAATCCCAACAGTCGCCATGCGGTTTTTTCTTTCCTCTCCGGGTTTTGGCGACAGGACTATTCCCAGTCAATTGCGGAAATTTCTCAACCCACCCTGGTGGTGGTGGGAGAAAAAGCCTCCAGTATTAGCCGCACAGGAACTTCAGAGACGCCAGAAGAACGCATCGCCCTCTACCTCAAGCATCTCCCAAATGGTCAGGGTTGTAAAATTCCTGGTCGTAATGTTCTTCCCTATGAATCAACCAATGAATTTGTCTCGGTTGTCGCTGAATTTGTCCACCAATTGACCAAAGAATTCTGAATTCTGAATTCTGAATTCTGAAAAAAGGTTTTATCGAGAAGGGGTTGTGGTTCTGTTACCACTAACTTGGACATTGGGAGCTTGAATGATTGTGGGAGCTTGTTGACCATTCCACTTTTGTATCCTTTCCCGCTCAATCTGAAGACGCTCCAACTCTAGAAGTTGAGGAGTCGCCGAAGCAGCGCGAAGACGGTTAGCTTCTGCCTCGGCTCGCGCTTTCTCGATCAACACTTGCGCTTCACCCTTTGCCCTAGCTACATTCGCAGCCGCCTCGGCTTCTACTTTGCGGCGGTTTGCTTCTGCGGTTTGAGCCGCTTGTTGAGCAGCAAATTGCTCGTCAATACTCTTCTGAATGTCTGGCGGTAAACGTAGAGGACTGAGTAAGGCGACATCTTGGATGACAATGGTGGGAAAACGCTTTTGTGTACACTCAGTAACCCCTGCCACTAATTTTTGCTGGTTGTAGGGTAGCATTGATGGGGTCAACTTGAAATTTTCCGCCGCCTCAGCAAAGCAGTTCCTCAGTCCGTTTCGCAATTCGTTTGCTCGGAATGCATTAGGGGTTTTGCGGTATGTTTTATAGAATTGATGCAACTTAGTTTCCGTTTTGTCAGGCAATTGCTCGGTGGTAAAACCAAAAGACACTCCCACATCCGCAGAAACCGGACTACCGCTAACAGAAAAGACAACGGATTCGTCAGTGGGAGACCCCTCGGTAGGAGATTTGGTGAAGGGGTAAGTGTTGATAAAAGTTGGAAAGACCACCACTTGCTCTGTGTAACCGTTATACCAAACTCGTCCAGAAACGACCTCGGCATTTTCAATACCTTTCTCGCCTCCGTATAGCTGGATTTTCAACCCAGCATAACCTGGCTCCACTGTTGCTACACTGGTTCCAGGAATAATCCCACAGGAACTGAGACCAACACCCAAAATCATCAGGATCGAGAGCTGCAAAGAAATTTTGCCTTTCATGGCTTTTTCGCTCCATGTAATAAATCCAGTAAAGAAACATTTAAGGTTTGAAATTCCGGATCATTTTTAGCGGCTTCAAGCATTTCCAAGTTTGTGGCTATGTGAGTATAGGGAAGTTCCAAGAAATCTGTTATTCCCAGATAAAAGTATTCAGGAAATTTAGAAATAAAGAGTTTTCGAGCTTTTTTGGCATCTGTTATTCTCAAAGCCACATAAAATCCTGAGCCTCCTAATATTGTGGGAACCGCGAACCAGATCAAGAAACCAATCATCGGTTTGTCAGAGTTGAGAAAAACTGGTGCGATTGAGATTAAAATCAGGGACATCAGAACTTCTACTACTCCAATCGTCACCCATTTTTGGATAGTATTGTAAAACTTCACTGAGTTTATAGTGGCTAACAACTTAAGGCGGGACACTTGGAGTAAGGAACTTTGGATCAGGGAACAGGGACTCGCGCTTACTAGACTAGACTAGACTAGACTAGACTAGACTAGACTAGACTAGACTAGACTAGACTTCGTCCCTGCTGACGCAGCACGTCCCTGCTGACGCAGCACGTCCCTGCTACGCAGCGCGTCGCTGCGTAGCAGAGCGCTCAAAGTGCGCCCAGTGTCGACGTTGGAGGCTGGGCGCAAAAGGCTTACATGCAAAAGGCAAAAGTAGGGAACAGCTAACCCTAACACCTAACACTTCATCCGGGTTTTATCTTTATTTTGGCACACCTACGGGGAATGTATTATAACTTCGATTTTAAATTCTACTGTAGGGGCGAAGCATTTGGATATCCAACTTGATGATACGTTTCACAATTGATCCCTCAAATGCTACTCTTCGAGAACGCTTCGCGTACGCCCCTACAATAATGAAAACAATTTGCGATCGCTTATCTGTTAATTTAAACTCCAGCTGTCAGTAAATAATTTTTGACAATCTTTACAATTCTCTGAGCCGCCTTACCATCGCCAAAGGGATTAATCCTTGTCGCCATCATCTGATAAGCTGCGGAATCACTCAATAACTCACTTGCTGTTGCCAAAATCTGAGTTGGGTTGGTCCCTACCAGTTTTGCAGTTCCTGCCTCAATTGCTTCCGGTCGTTCTGTAGTTTCTCGCAACACCAGCACTGGTTTTCCTAAACTTGGTGCTTCTTCCTGCAATCCCCCAGAATCAGTCAGTAGAAGATAACAGCGCTGAATTGCTCCTACCAGTTGTGCATAATCCAGGGGTTCTGTTAAGAAAACTCTCGGATGTTCCCCTAACAAAGCTTTAATTGGTTCCCGAACTGTAGGATTGCGATGCAGAGGCAACAATAAAGCAGTATCCGGAAACTTATCTAAAATCAGACGAAATCCCTGGATGATATCTTGTAACGGTTTCCCCCAGTTCTCCCGCCGATGAACTGTTGCTAGCAGGATGCGGTACGAACCCCACTCCAAGTTAGGAACATGACACTCAGGCTGACGCTTTGCCACAGTTAACAAAGCATCAATCACTGTATTTCCCGTGAGGTGAATCTCCCCTGTCACCCCTGAACGCTGCAAATTTTCAACTGCTAATTTTGTTGGTGCAAAGTGTAGCTGAGTAAGTTGGGAAATTAAACGGCGATTCGCCTCTTCGGGATAGGGATTGAATAAATCATTGGTGCGTAAACCCGCTTCCACATGACCGATGGGAATTTTTTGATAGAATGCTGCTAAGGTAGCAGCAAAGGCAGTGGTTGTATCTCCCTGAACTAACACTAGCTGAGGCCCAAGAAGCTCGAATACATTTTCTAGGCCTTGCAAACTGCGACAGGTAATCTCTGTCAGGGTTTGCTTGGGTTGCATTATTTTCAAATCCTGGTCAGCACTTAACTCGAATAGCTGCATTACCTGCTCAACCATTTCTCGATGCTGTCCTGTTAACACCACATGGATCTTAAAATCTGGCAAGCAACGGAACTGCTTGATCACCGGAGCAAGTTTAATTGCTTCAGGACGGGTTCCCAGAGTAATGCAAATCGAGAAGGTTGATGATGTCATTCGATTTCGGAGAGTGTCAGATTTCTTTATCTATGCTATTTCAATCCCTGATAGGGATTAGGACAAAACCTAACCTCCCCATAGGGAGTGTAAACCCTTATTCGGATTAAGTCAATAGTCTGCTTAACCCTCATCTAAATATGTCCTAACCTGCCATCGTAGTGCTATA
>JBFRWF010000159.1:0-35961 GCA_051439465.1 Xenococcaceae cyanobacterium
TCTCTTTGTTGACCTTGGATTATCTTTAATCTAGCTGAGAATTGGAATCATTTTTTTCATATAAGGGGTTGTCAAATTTCATTATAGCAGAAAAAATTGAAAATTTTTTCTTTTTTGGAGATGTCTATAGGTCTAGTAATCATAATTATCTCTAGGGGCGTTCTAGGGCTTGTCTGCAAACTACATAGCCACGGGATAGTTGTGGCGATCACTACTTAGATTATGTCAAGTATCCCTAACTTTTTCTTCTCAGAAACAAAACTTGTTCGGATATTCAGATGGCGATCCCCCATCATCTAGATTAGTTCTTACTGTTTCACATCCTTCCATTTTCTTTAGAGCTAGTTCTGTGAGCGATTTCGGGATCTTTTGAATGATTCAGGTACAACTAATATACTCAAAGATGTTATAAAGTCAGAAGTTAAATGAACTAGCCGAAAAAATTCTACGTTTATTCTTGGATCTTGGGTTTCACATAATGTATCGTGACATAGCTGGAGAATCCTACCAAAAGCTGGAGTGGCGAATTCCATGTCTTTCGAGCGTGCTGCCAATTCCCAAAGTGTCGCTATAACTCGATCTTGGTATAGAGATATAAGTCTAAAATTATTTACAGCAAAAAGCAAAAAACCGGTTAAGAATATTCCTCGTATATACCATCTAGAGAATATTTTTAAATTTGAAAATAAAAATCCTAAAACACCCAAACAGACAAGACCATACAAGCTCCAACTAGAATTAAATCCTCCAAGTTGTATAGATAAATAGTCCAAAATATCGTTGAAGGTCATAGAGCATGTACCCATATATTAACTCCGTTTTCCTATCTAAATCATCATTTATAATTACCTAATCTTGTGACAGTTATTGTATTGCTTGGATGACCTTATCCTCTCCGCCCCTCTTGGCTAGTTCAAGACTTGACCAAAGCTTTTCAGCTTCAATGAGTGTTAAGTTTTTGCCATCCTCTACAAACTTGACTAGGTAAGCGCTCAGCAAATCCTGTTGCATAATGCATCCACATTTGTGAGATAAATCCGCTAGGTAGTTCACTTGCGAGGCGTGCTAGCTAAGCAAACAGTTTAAGCGGTTGAAGGGTGTCCTTAGCTTGTACCTAGAATACCATGAATTGAACAGATTCAGACGTTCAGTTAAACCTCTGTTGTGGCATTCGAGTACAAAAGTCTAAAAATTGCTAATCTGTCCTGCCTCAACCGAGAGAATTTGAGAAGCCTTGAGCCACTGCTCATCAAAAGAGCCGATGTGTGTAGTAGTAATTAGAGTTTGAAAGCGATCTTGAATAGCATCAAGGAGCTGGTTTTGACGGTTGGGGTCAAGTTCAGCCAAAACGTCATCGAGCAACAGCAGAGGCAGTTCTCCCACCACTTCTTCAATCAGCTTTAACTCTGCCAGTTTCAGGGCGAGGACTAGAGTTCGCTGCTGTCCTTGGGAACCATAAGACCTCGCTGGTGTCTGGTTAATCATAAACTCCACCTCATCCCGATGGGGACCAACTACTGTTGTACCTAGCTGCTGTTCAGCAATACGACGCTGCTCTATCTTTTCCAAAAAGGCTTGCTGCACCTTTTCTGGGTCATCTTCTAACCAACTAACGTTGGGAGCATATTTAATTTCGAGTACCTCGGTGTTACCACTGATGCTGGCATGCCATGCTTGAGCTAAGGGGACAAGTCGTTCTAATACTCTAGCCCGTCGCCGTGTTACCCGTGAACCAGTTGCTGCTAATTGTTCATCCCAGAGTACCAGTTGTGAGACATCAGAAGAAATTGTCTCTATTTGAGACTTGCCCGATTGCATGCCAGCCTCTTGTTTGCGAATTTCCTTTAACAAAGCATTGCGTTGTCGCAAAACTTGGTAATACTGATGCAAAATATAGGCATAAATCGGTTCGAGCTGAACCAGAAGGGCATCAAGCCAGTTGCGACGACATTCCGGGGCACCTCGCACCAGTTCTAAGTCTAAACTGGAGAACTGTACAGAATTGAGAACCCCCAGGAAGTCTATGTGACGGCGCAAAGGTTCTCGATTGAGAGTAACGGTGCGACGCCCTTGCAGGCGTAAGGTCAAAGCCAGCTCTGCTGTACCATAGGCACGCTCTAGGGTGGCGATAATTTGACCAGCAGTTGCTCCCTCTAGAACTAAGTCGCGATCGCGGCTTGCTCGGTGGCTTTTCAGGGTTGAGAGCAACTCTACTGCTTCGAGAAGATTTGACTTGCCCTGAGCATTATTTCCCACCAAAATCGTCTTTTGGGCATCAAACTCCACCCGCTGATCTAGGTAATTACGAAATGAGAGCAGGTGCAGATTCTTCAAATACATGGAATTGGGAATTGGGAATTTGGAATTTGGAATTGGGTTTTAGATCCGGATTCAGTATCACCTCCTCACCAGTCACCTCCTTGAGTGATACCAACGAACAAACAACTTCTCCAGTTCAACCCAAACAAATATCAAGCTACTAAAGCCCAGGCAGATGAGCAGTTGTTGCGCACTCAAAAGCTCAGTATCAAAGAAATTGCGCAACGGTTCGACATAAACCAGCATTAGCTGTAGCACTGTTGTGACTACTACTGCTGCTAAGAGAGAGGGATTAGAGAAAGGGTTTAATTCGATAGTCAGCCGATTATTAGAGCGCACTGCTATAGCATGACCCATCTGAGCAATACAGAGGGTGGTAAACACCATTGTCTTCCAGCTATCTGGATTCCCCGATTCTTGAGCCTCGTTAAATGACCACAACATCAAAGAGATAGTGATGATGGAAAAAATAATCCCAATGCGAACGATGTAATAACCTAGCCCCCTAGCAAAGATACTCTCTTTGGGACTAAAGGGCGGACGGCGCATAACATCGGGTTCTGCTGGTTCCACTGCCAGGGCGAGGGCGGGTAAACCATCGGTGACGAGGTTCATCCAGAGAATTTGTAAGGGAGTCAAGGGGACATCGGGAAGTCCCAGCAGAGGAGCAGCAGCAACAGTTAGCACCTCACCGATGTTACTACCAAGGATGTATTTAATAAAGCGACGAATGTTGCTATATACGACTCTGCCTTCTTCGGTGGCTGCGACAATGGTGGCGAAGTTGTCGTCGAGGAGTACCATATCGCTGGCTTCTTTACTGACATCGGTGCCTGTGATGCCCATGGCAATACCAATATCTGCCTGTTTGAGAGCGGGGGCATCATTGACCCCATCACCCGTCATGGCGACAAATTTGCTGCGCTTCTGGAGAGCTTGGACGATGCGGAGTTTATGTTCTGGAGAGACGCGAGCATAGATGCTGACTTGATCTACTTCTTGTTCCAGGCCGCTTTGTGAGAGACGTTCCAATTCTTGTCCTGTGAGGACATGATTTCTCTCCTTGGCAATTCCCAGTTGATGCGCAATCACCCGTGCGGTTAGCTGGTGATCTCCTGTAATCATCACGGGGCGAATGCCTGCCTCTCGACACCGCGCCACTGCCACTTGCGCCTCAGGTCTTGGGGCATCCAGCATTCCCACTAGCCCTAACCAAATCAGTTGTTGTTCTGTGGTTTCAGATGAAAGAACCGCTGGTATTTTCTCCTGGAATTTGTAAGCAAACCCCAGTACCCGCAAGCCACGACCCGCCATATGGTTATTGATGTCGAGGATTTGACTCCGCTGTTCTTCAGTTAGGGAGCCAATGCGATCGCCGAGTTGATAAAACTGGCAACGCTCTAAAATCAACTCCGGGGAACCTTTGGCGAAGATCAAATAAGATGATTGGGAGTCTTCAGAAAATTCTTCCCTAGTGTTCCCAGTCACCAGTCCCCAATCACCAGTCACTAATTCCCCAGTCACCTGAAAAATCACACTCATGCGCTTGCGATTGGAGGAAAAAGGAAATTCCGCCACCCTCTCTAACTGACGGCTAAGGGATTGCTGCAACAGACCTGCTTTCCCTGCCAAGGACAGCAATGCCCCTTCTGTTGGATCGCCGAGAATAATCCATTCCCCTTTTTCTTGAGTGAGGATAGCATTATTGCAAAGCACGCAAGCCACCAACAAAGCTTGCAGTTCTCTATAATCGGTTGTCTTCACTGGCTGCTGTTCTCGATTGAGGAAATCACCAATCGGGGTATAACCAGATCCTGTCACCTGAAAAGCTCCCCTGATTGTCTCCACGTCCTGTACTACCATTTTGTTTTGGGTGAGGGTACCGGTTTTATCTGAGCAGATAGTGTTGACAGAACCGAGAGTTTCTACCGCCGGTAGTTTGCGAATCAGCGCCTGACGCTTGACCATGCGCTGTGTCCCTATTGCCAAGGTGACAGTGATTACCGCTGGCAATCCCTCTGGAACTACTGCTACCGCCATACTCATAGAAACTTCTACCAGTTGCTCCAATCGGCTAAAGTTACCCGCTTGGATAGTCCCTCCCACCACAACCAGAGCCACCAAAATCAGAGAGCCAGTGACCAGGACATTAGCTAAGTGAGTCATCCTTCGTTGCAAGGGGGTCGGCTCCTGAACCACCGATTGCAGCATCTGGGCAATTTTCCCCAGTTCCGTCTCCATCCCAGTGTTTGTTACCACCACCTTGGCACGTCCCAGGATAACTTCGGTGCCGGTGAAGACCATATTGACGCGATCGCCCAAGGGGGTATCCTCCCTCAATCCAGAGTCTTGAGGGTGTTTATTCACCCCATGAGCCTCACCCGTGAGGGCAGATTCCCGCACTTGCAGGTTGGATGCTTCAATGATTTGTCCATCTGCACAGAGCTGAGCTCCAGCTTCTAGAAAAATGATATCTCCCGGTACTAGGTTCGGCGCGTCAATCTCCAACCTTTGACCATTCCGTATCACTTGCACCTTGGGAGAGGAAAGGCGTCTGAGAGCAGCGAGGGCTTTTTCAGCACGACTTTCCTGAATATAGCCCAAGACACCATTGAGAATGACAATCAATAAAATCGCGATCGTATCTTTAAAAGGAACTCCCCCCTCCACTGCTCTGCCGCTTTGTAATTCGACCAGATCCAAGACTCCAGAGATAATCGCCACTGCGATCAGCATCAGTAGCATGAGGTTCTTGAACTGATCTAGAAAGATTTCCCAAGGGCTTCGACCAGCGGTTTCTTGGATTTCATTTGGTCCGTAATGCTGCAGGCGCTGTTGAACTTCTTGGGAAGTTAAACCTGTTTCTGGGTTGCTGCCCAGCAATTCTAGAGTATTTTCTACTGAATGAGTATGCCAGGATTTTTCCAGGTTGGGCAAAGAATTCGATGGATTAGATGGAGTCACGAGGGATGTGCTTGAGTGCGGGTATTGCAATCGTTCACAGGATTTGTGGTAATAGGGTGCAAGACAGGGTATCAACAGAATCATTATCTTTATGTTATGTTAAACGAAAGCTGTTGCAACACAAGGGAAGCACTTTTCACAACGCCCAACTAGAAAGGGATTGATTTTAGGCAGACATGTACTATTGGCAATGCTTCCTTCCACTAATTTGCCTGTTTAGAGCACTCCACAGACGCGCACCGCGAAGCGGATCTGTGAAGCAGATCGCATCTGTTATGGATGGAAAGAAACATATGGGGGACTATCCGTGGGGCGATCGCAGTTGGGGTAGGCTATCCCAACAGCTTCTCATCTCTGGTGGACTCTCTGATACCAAATCCGGGTTAACTACCCCTTTTTTGAGGGAACTTCGGATCAGAGAACAGGGAACCGAATTAATTCGTCGAGAAAATTTAAGTTATAAGTAGTCGGACAAAAATCAACTTCCCTGTGTTAAGAAAAATTAAGATGAATAGGAGTTCTTGCTCTTTGATATAAGGGCGATCACAAACCGGATCGTTATTTTCCAGAAGATTTCTTAAGACTTTTTTGGGGATCAAATAGCAATATCCGAAGATAAGGAATTTTTTTCCGAAGATAAGGAATTTTTTCTAATTTTTAGCAAGAGCGCACTGCTAGCCGCTCAAGTTTCCAGCGGCTGAAATCTTTACTTATTAATGGCTTTGGCGAATTAATTCGCTGAAATCCTTAAGTTCGGAGCTTAAGAATCTTATAAAATCCTTAAAATCCTTAACTTCGGTTGCTTATACGGAGTTGAAGGTGCAAACTAGAGTTATGCCATTTCTACGAAGATTCCATGAAAAGTCTATGAAGATTTGATGAAACGTGAACTGGTATCAGTGGATTCAACTAGCTGATTGATTGACAAGACTAATCCATCGTCAGGGCTGTGAGAAGAAGCAGACCTAGATGAGAAATATATAAAGACAAAACTCTGTGTTTGCAACAAGTTCTGTAAAAGGAGACGATGCAGTGAAAAAGATTATCTTCGTGTTGTCAGAGTGGGGTTACTGGGGTGAAGAACTCATTGGCCCCCTGGAAGCCTGTGATAATGCTGGATATGAAATCACTTTTGTAACCCCGACGGGGAAGAAGCCGACACCCGTGCCAGTAAGCATGGATACTAGCTTCATCGATCCGCCTTTAGGTCGGTCGGTTACCTCAGATTATTATGCCGAAAAGACGCGCCAAGTGCATGAGTCTGATCGACTAGATAATCCCAAAAGCCTTGCCGACTGGTTTCCTCTGCGACCTTACCCCAGCTCTGCCACCTATCTCAGAGACATGGAAGCCTATTATCAGAAACTCGATCGGCTCGCCGCTGAGGAACTGGTAAATTACGATGCTCTGGTGATTGTCGGCGGCAGTGGTGCGATGGTCGATCTAGCGAATAATCAGAGACTGCACGATCTGATCCTTGGCTTTTACAGGCTAAACAAGCCCATTGCCACTGAGTGCTACGGCGTTACCTGTCTGGCATTTGCAAGGGACTTCAGGGAGAAGAATAGCTTGATCAGGGGCAAGCATGTTACCGGTCATCCAATTGATTATGACTATCTGGACGATACTGCATTTGCAGGTCCCCATGCAGTCGATGGCTCTAGCAAGGGATTTGGAGATGGCTTTATCAACTTTGGTCCTCCTTTTTACCCGCTAGAGTTTATTCTCCGCGATGCTGTAGGACCTGATGGAGCTTTTATCGGCAATGTGGGGCATGAGACTTCTGTAATTGTTGATTATCCCTTTATTACCAGCCGTTCAACTGCTTCTTCTGCTGAGTGTGGTGAGAAATTGGTGGAAGTGCTGGAGAAGGGACTGACTCGCTATGGATGGTAGCGGTTTAAATACCAGATAATTCCGGGAGGATGAGAGCCTCTGGTATTTAACCAGGGGATGAAAGATGGTGATTCCTTGCCTCAATACGGTGAAAACCCGACGGCTTAATCAGAACTACGTTCTCATTCTAAGATCTAGTCTTGGCAGAAGGGAAAATTCATGACTAATAAAAATAAAACTGGGCGCTTTGCAATTCTCGAGCAATTTCTGGCAGATGGCATTCATTACATGTTCGGCAATCCCGGTACGTCAGAAGAAGGATTTTTGGATGCTTTGTGGGATTACCCCGACCTCAAGTACATCCTGACCTTGCAAGAATCTGTCGCTGTCATGGCAGCAGATGGTTATGCTAGGGCAACTCAAAAGCCGGCGTTGGTGCAAATTCACAGTACTCCTGGTTTAGGTAATGCGATCGGCGCGTTATACCAAGCTAAGCGAGGTAATTCACCCCTAGTAGTCATTGGGGGAGATGCCGGAATTAAATATATGGCAATGGACGCGCAGATGGCGGGAGACCTGGTGGCTTTTGCCGAGCCGGTCACTAAGTGGTCAGCGATGGTGATGGAGCCATCATCACTACTCCGGGTTGTGCGTCGAGCGATCAAAATTGCTACCACTCCCCCCATGGGTCCTGTTTATGTTTGCGTGCCAGTAGATATTTTGGATGCCCCTGTCGTTGAGGAAGTTAGACCCACCTCGTTCCCATCCACCAAAGTCTTGCCAGATGAAGAGACTCTCAAAGCTGCAGCAGATATGCTGGCATCTGCTCAGAAACCCATGATTTTTATAGGGGATGGGGTAGCTTTTTCTGGGGCTCAAGATGAGTTGACCCGCGTTGCTGAACTCTTAGGAGCGGAGGTTTGGTCTGCAGATGCTGGCGAGTTGAACATGAGCTATGCTCATACCCTGTATCAGGGTTCGACAGGACACATGTTTGGCTATCAAAGTTTGCCCATCACCTCTAAGGGAGATGTTAACTTAATTTGTGGAACTTATATGTTGCCGGAGGTATTCCCTGAACTCGGAGATATCTTTAAACCAGGTGCAAAGGTCATCCACATCGATCTAAATGCCTATGAAATTGCCAAAAATCACCCAGTTGATTTAGGAATGGTCAGCGATCCCAAACTGACTCTGGGCAAACTGGCAACTGAATTAGAAGCCGTCATGACATCGGAGCAGAAGAAAGCTGCTCGAGCCAGAACGGCTGAAATAGCCCAAGCTAAAGAAGCAAACCACAACAGTGAGTTAGAAGCAGATAAGAAAGTTCGGGATTCTGTCCCACTCCACTTTTCTCGCTTTGCGGAAGAATTAGCCGCTCAATTACCCGACGATGCTATTATCTTTGATGATGCTCTCACTTCTTCTCCTCCCCTGACACGCTATTTCCTACCAACCAAACCAAAACAATATTTCCTCACCCGTGGTGGTTCCCTAGGTGTAGCAATTCCAGGAGCAATTGGTGTTAAACTTGCTAATCCTGACAAAACAGTGATTGGAGTTACGGGTGATGGCGGTTCTATGTACACAATTCAAGCCCTGTGGTCAGCCGTTCGTCACAACGTAGATGCTAAGTTTGTAATTTGTAATAACCGCTCCTACAAGCTGCTGCAGGTGAACCTCCTAGCTTACTGGCAAGAGCGGGGTATACCACAGCGGGATTATCCTCTTAGTTTCGATCTGTCTAAGCCAGATCTGCGCTTTGACGAAATAGCTCGTTCGATGGGCGTTGAGGGTGTCCGAGTTGAGAAGCCTGAAGAAATTGCCCCAGCCATTAAGAAGGCATTAGCTCACAAAGGACCTTTTCTCATCGACGTAGTTTTGGAAGCCGATGTTAATCCTGACATGATTGGTGTTAGGTGCGGTCAGTAACAAAGAAAAATTTTGCACAGCAATAGACATCTCCAGAAACTAGGGGTGCAATCTTGATATATAAGGGTTTCAGAACCTTTTCTGGAGATGTCTAATTAGCTCCTAAAAATCTCAAGAAGGTAAATCATGAGTAATTTAACACCTTTGACTGAAGCTGAAGTTAAAGAATTAGCCGTAGAATGGTACAAAAAACTAGACGTACACGCCCCTCTAGAAGAGTACAAGTCTCTCTTAGTAGAGGAAGGACTGGAGATGCGGTTTCCACAAGGAACTTTCAAGGGCTTTGAGGGTTTCGCGGGCTGGTACCGGGGGGACGACCAAAATCGAGGCGTAATTGATATCTTCTTTGATGAAGTTCACACCCTTAAACTAGTTAGACAAACCTCAGTTTCTGAAGAAAAGGCAGAGGTTAAAGTTATCGTTAAATGGGAAGCGAGTAAGTGGGATCCGCCTGCTCCCATTAGCGAAAGAATTGTAATGGATGCCTATCAAACTTGGGTGGTGAAGCGATCGCCTAAAACCAAGAAGCCTGTGATTCAAGTTTACATTGTCGATTCGATGGAATATGCTCCAGGATCGGCAAAACTTAATGAGACAATCTCGGATGCAATCGCGATGGCAAAATCCGGAGATGCAGAGGCCCTGGAAAAATGGCTGGAGCAGGGCAATGATCCCAATGTATATGATGCCGAAGGATGGACACCGTTGCTTTGGGCCAGTGTCAGAGGCCAAGCAGAAGCGGTAGCGCTTCTTCTGGAATATGGGGCTGACGATCGTTTGCCGCATCGGGAATCCGGCGGAATAGCCGTGCATCTCGCAGGGCATTCCGGAAGCGTGGATACGGCCAAGGTGCTGCTGGATCATAATCCTGATACGTTGAATGCGGTTTGGGATCTGAATGGACACGCGATTCTTCTGCAGGCTGTTTTTTACGGACATATGGAGCTGACGAAATACCTGCTCCAGAAAGGTGCAGACACTTCCATTACCACAGCGCGCGGTCTGGGACCAATGGAGCTAGCAACACAGTTTCAGAATACTGAAATGATGGAACTCATCAAACCTTATGATAAATCTGCAGAGGAAAAGGCCAGGTACTACGAAAGTTTTCTGCAGCGAATTGCTCCGGAAATACCTCCCAGCGAAAAGGAAATACAGCGAATCAGCAATGAACTGCTTTCGGTGATTGAAACAGGTATTAAGGATGCTTTTGCAGATCCGGATGCAGTGGAAGATACCTTGAATCGGGTGAAGGAGCTGGTAGAACAGGAAAAGGCCGATGTGAATCGTTTGGGAGGACCACAGCAGCAGCCTCCATTGATTGCAGTAGTTACCGGGAACAACGGATGGCCTGCGAATCCTGCAGTGGAACGGCTTCGCAATGAGCTGGCAGCGTATCTCCTTGACAAAGGTGCAGATCCTTCACGCACAGAAGAGCATCCAATGAAAGTTCATACCATCATTCGTGCTTCGGTATTCAATCATTTAGATATTCTGAAGATGTGCTCCGAACACATGAGTGCTCAGGAGCTTGCTGACCGATTGAATGACATTCCGGTCGTTAATGGTCTGACAGCACTGCATGATACAACGCTTCGTGCCAGCATGGCCGCAGAAGACCGGATCGAGGGATACCTGGAACAGGCGCGTTGGATCTGTGCGCATGGAGCACGCAGTGATATCGAGGATTTTGCCGGACGCACGCAAATGGATATTGCCAAAAATGGGAAGAACGAATATGTGCGAAACAGTTTGATTGAAATTTTTACACAGAATCAGAACAAGTAACTACAGGCCAAAAGGAAGGAAGGATTATCATGAATGCCGACGGTTCACGCAGACCAAACAAACTGCTCCGAGACTTGAAAGCAGGAAAAGTGTGTATCGGTGCAACCATAACCATGAGCAGCCCGGTTGTTGCCCAGGGCAAACGAATCTAAATTTTCTTGACAAATTCCTCTTTGTATGTATCGAGGACTAAAGGGCGATCGCTCTCTGACAAATAGCGATCGCTAACTCGCTTAGCGGTCAGAAGCTTTTGTATTGATTGGATCCAAGAACTCGCCACGACTTGCAAAACCGTGGTTCAGAACCATGTGTTTTTGCTGCTGTATTGGTTGGAGCAGAGCGTTGTTAACGGCAGTTCTTTTAGCCTAGCTTTACGTTCTTTTGATAGTCAAATGAAATGATAGTTAACAAAAGGAGTCATCAACCATGAGTAATGAAGTTAAATTTACCTGGTCAGATCTGATTGCGGGTCATGTAACCCGGTTGGATGCCGATAATGATGTTTTCTTTATCAAGACTTCAGGTGAGCTTGAATACAGGGTGACGCTCTCACCCAACGCGTCGGCGAGGCTGGTGCGTAACTTGGGTGAGGGTTACCGAGATGCCACAGGTCAAATGCGCGAGATGTTGACTCCGGGGCGTTACGTGTTTGCTTATGGGATATTTTACCCAGACCCAGGTGGCCTTGTGTTTGACCTCAAGCAACTGACGTTTTTGGGAACGGCGAAAACTGAGTATCGCTTTGAGCGAAGTGACTGGTGGATTCGACAGATTAAAGAACTGGGGCATTTCTACGTCGATGCTCAGTTTGGGGATGGACCCATCGATTACAGAGAGTATCGCACGGCATTGAAGCTTACTGGAGAAAAAGGAGACAGCAACCGTCAGGAAAATAACACTATCTCTCGTCTGGTCTATGGGTTTGCATCTGCCTACATGCTGACTGGGGACGAGCGCTTTCTGGAAGGCGCTGCGAAGGGAACGGACTACCTGCGGGATCACCTGCGCTACTACAATCCCGACGAGGATTTTCTGTGCTGGTACCACGCTGTGGATATCGAAGGGTGGCGGGAAACCCAGATCCTACCCTCACAATCTTCTGATGATTACGATGCGATCCCAGCCTATGAGCAGATCTACGCTCTAGCAGGACCAGTCCAAACTTACCGAATCACGGGCGATCCTCGTATTCTGCGCGACGCTGAACGCACCGTCAAGCTCTTCGATGAATACTATCGGGATAAGGAGAAAGGCGGATTCTACTCCCACCTGGATCCCGTCACTTTCAGTCCTCTTTCCGATTCTTTAAAGGAGAACAAAGGGCGGAAGAATTGGAACTCCGTTGGGGATCATGCTCCTGCCTATCTGATCAACCTCTGGCTGGCGACTGGAGAGCAACAGTATGCCGATTTCTTGGAGGATACCTTTGATACGATAGCGAAGTACTTCCCCGACTATGACAACAGTTCCTTTGTCCAGGAGAAATTCTTTAAGGATTGGTCTCATGACGAGCACTGGAAATGGCAGCAGAACCGGGGTGTTGTGGGGCATAACCTCAAGATTGCCTGGAACATTATGCGGATGAATAGCCTCAAGGCTAAGGATAACTATGTGGAGTTAGCTGAAAAGATCGCCAAAAGCATGTACTATGTCGGTTTTGACCTGCAGCGCGGTGGTATATACGACGTGATGGAGCGGGTGCGAGGCGAAGGTCAGACATGGAATCGACATGCCTTCCACGATCGGAAAGCTTGGTGGCAACAGGAACAGGCAATCCTGGCTTACTACATCTTGGCTGGTTGCCTCAAGAACGATGATTATCATCGCATCGCTACCGAGACGGCTGCCTTCTACAACACCTTCTTCTTAGATTACCAAGCTGGGGGTGTGTACTTCAACGTCCTAGCCAATGGTATCCCCTATCTACTAGACACCGAGCGGGGCAAGGGAAGTCACTCCATGAGCGGCTATCACTCGTTTGAATTGTGTTATCTGGCCGCTGTCTACAGCAATTTGCTGGTTAACAAGCATCCGATGGACTTCTACTTCAAGCCGCGCCCCGATGGCTTTAAAGACCGGATCCTGCGGGTTCAACCGGATATCCTTCCCCCTGGCAGTGTCCGGCTGGAGACGGTCTGGATCGAGGATAAACTTTACACGGACTTCGATCCTGCTGCCTTGACCGTCAAGTTGCCAGATGCTACAGAAGCACTCCGAGTCAAGGTTCACATTGTCCCAGTTGAATAAGCTGTTGTGCATTTAACTGGCAACAGTTAATCGGAGGTTTTAGTCATTAGTCATTAATATACCAGGAGTTTTACTAATGACTGAACTAGGGAGTAGAATTAATAACTGCTCCCCCTCCCTCTTCTCGTATCCAAAAAGTTTTTGCAACAAAACCGGTGTAATAGTTTTTTCTGACCGTGATTGGTGATTAGTGATTAGTGATCCGACGCGCAGAAATCTTTGATGCGCGAGCATCGCAGTGATTAGTGATTGGGAAATTCTCAGTCACCAGTCACCAGTCACCAGTCACCAGTCACTCCCTTGACAATTAAAGACAATTAAAGTTGTTTTTTAATGACAATGACGAACTCAAACCCTTCAACTAACCCTACTCCAAAATTGTCGGATCTCGTCAATAAAAAAACCTACGGAGCTGCGATACCAGTGCTATGTGCTGAAAGCGCACAGCTATTGGGAACAGTCAACAACAACCGAGGCCGCTGGAATCCGTTTTTGCCTGAGAATAACATGGCCAAAGATGGCGAAACATATTACAAGGAGGTAGAACTCAAAGCTAATGGGGGTCGTCACGGCAATGGAATATATGCCTTCCGTTTTGTGACCAACCATGACTTGTTCCAGACTTTCAAGGCTAATCACGACCAAACTGATAGCACAGGTAAACCACAATTGGTCATGGGCGATCGAGCTCACCAAGCACAGAACATTATCATCAAGATTGACCGTGACGGTCTTTATAAAATCAGCTTTAACCCTTCAAATCTGACATTCGACGTTTCACCTACAGCAACCTATCTGACTAAAATTGAATCAGTACAACTCAATGGATTTGTCTGGGACGATGAAAATATGTTCCAGAAGTTTGACGAAACCCGTGGAAATCATGAAATGACAAAAAACGGGGATTGGTGGGAGAAGACTGTGCCTCTGAAAAAGACTGGAGGTCTTAAAGATAAAGATCTTGGTGGTGAAGGAGGTAGAAACAATGGCATGTATCAGTTTTTATTCTCCGCCAATAACAACGAGGACTGGGGTTTTGGTGCCTACAATGATGGCCAGGGTAGTCTCACTGGCGGAACCGGCTTTGGTAGCAGTGGCGGACAGAGCAAGCATTCTGCTATCACGATTCAAGTGTTTGAAAATGGTAATTACACCATTCGGATGAATCCAAAGGAATATAAGTTTGAAGTAAAGGTTCCGGAGGGGGTAAAACCTGTGAAGATGTTGAACTTTGTGACATCTTTCCAATTGCTCGGCACCTTTTACGCAGATGCTCAATTTGATCCCACCAATAAAGAGCGCAATATGGAAAAGAGTCGGGGCAATTTATGGACTAAAACCCTGAATCTCAAGCCAGGTATTTATGGTGCAAATTTTGCCATCAGCAACGAGCTTTTCCTAGATACGATGGCTCTTGGTGCCTGGCTTGAGTCCGATAACCCAAACAAATTTATTGGTCGAGCTTGGCACGGCAAGCCTAACGAGCCCAATGTTTTTTTTGAAGTCAAACAAAGTGGTGATTACAAATTCACCTATGATGCCAATAAAGATGAGTTTTCAATTGATTCTTTAAGCTATGAAAGTAAAGAACCCACAGAGGCTCCTTTGCAACCTTTAGCCACCATTGAAACACTCCAGTTGGTTGGTAATTTCGAGGCTCCACTGCAAGAATGGGCACCAACAAGTACTGCCAACAATATGCAAAAAGTTGGTAATAATATCTTCACCAAAGATGTGCAGCTCGAGGCCAATAAGCAGTATACATATAAGTATACTGCCAATAATTGGGGTTGGACTTGGGCATTTGCTGATTACGAGTTGGATGGTTATGGCCGAGACTTCTCCGGTGGAAATCCCGATCCCGCTAATTCAAGAATTGAAGACTTAAAAGTCTATGGTCAGCTAACCACTCACGGCAATCCTCCAACATTGCAATTCACCCCGACATCCAGTGGTTGGTACACCTTCACCGTTAACTTGGAAACGGGAGCCTACTCGGTGCAAACCAAGAAAGAATAACATTGGCGACTAAAAGCCTTCAACTGACCTTGCCAATTTTGGATTAAAGTACAAAATATTATGTAAGGAGGAAGCATTTGTACCTAGATTTATTAATGTGAAGTTGAATTTTATTGACAAATGCTTCGCCCTTTCAGGGACTTGAGCTATATTAACCCGGAAATCAATTTCCGAACGGTTCTTACGGAGATTTATGATGGCTAAAATTCCCGTTCAACTTACCTATCTAACCGAATTAAGAAGAGACATTTTTCGCAATCCACGCCTAGCTGGAAGTTGGGATGAAGGAAGCCCAAACGCACAAATTAAGTAGATCACCATTGGTATACAACAACAGACATGAAGACAAAACAAATCATCCTGCTTTTACTGACTGTGGTTTTCAGTGCTGTGTTTTTTATCACCAGCCTGCCGGCCAGCGCTGATACTCCTATTGAAATCGCAAGTTCCAGCGAGCAAAGGCACGGCGCACACATTGACGGTGACGATTGGCTGCACTTCGTAGTGCATTCCCCTGAAGCCAGCCAGGTTAATCTATTGCTGTTCGATGATGCAGACGCCACAACGCCTAGTGTTGTCATTCCTATGGAAAAGAATGAAGAGGACTGGCGGATCAAGATAAAAGGGTCGAGTATTGGACCATGGTTGCTCTACATGTATCAGGCCAATGGACCTAATGATGTTTCCCCAGATGACCAGTTCGGCTCCATGTTCAACGAGCATCATTACATCAACGATCCATACGCCTACCAGACTCAAAATGTCAATTACTCCAGCTTTTTCAATTCAACCCCGTACACCAACAGCACAGCTTCTGTCTATGCGGGCGGAGGCAAGAGTGTCGTCTACGACCATTCCCAGGACGAGTTTCCAGGTCATGTGACAGTCTCACCAGAAGATTTGATCGTCTACGAGATGCACGTCCAGGACTACACGGCCCGCCTGCAGGACTTAGCGCCAGAATTGCAGGGAACCTATCTCGGCCTGGCCCAAAGTGGTCTGACCACTCCTGGGGGGCTGAGTGCGGGGCTCGATCACCTGGTGGAACTTGGAGTGACAGCCGTGGAGCTAATGCCGGTCATGGAATACGATGAGGAGACCAGCAATGCCGCTGAGCGCTATAACCACTGGGGTTACATGACAAGTAACTTCTTTGCTCCTGATGCCCGCTATGCTGCCGTAGAGGGGAACCAAGTGGTGGAGCTCAAACAGCTGATCAAGGCCCTCCACGACCGGGGGATTGCTGTTTTTATGGATGTGGTCTACAATCACACCGCCGAACAGGGTCCATGGATAGACCAGGAGCAACTGGCGGCGAAGTGTTATAACCTCAGGTGCTTGGCAAACACTAGTGTCTACAGCTCAACACCCGACGAACGGTACTTTTTCAACGATACCGGAACCGGCAACGATATCGACTTCAGTGGGGCTGACGACAGGTTCACCAAGCAACTCGTCAGGGACTCTCTAGCTATGTGGCATGAGGTTTACGGTGTAGACGGCTTTCGCTTCGATCTGGCCCGCATCTTGGCGAGCGGCTCAGAGAGTGCAGCAGACTGGTTGGACAACGATTCGCGGTTCTCTTCAGCCCATCTCCATGCAGAGCCTTGGGATGCTGGCGGGATATGGTGGAATTTCATGGATGACAACACCCAGCCCAGTCACTGGAGTTATGCTAACAACCGTTGGACTAAATGGCTGGGCAGATACCGGGATAAGATGCGTAGATTCTCCAAATCAGAGCTGCGTGACCAACGCTCGTTTAAGCAGTTGATTGAAGGTTATGGCTCAGTCAGTGACGACTATGGCGCTCCGGCCTCTACCAAGCCCTGGCGCTCAGTAAACTTACTTGCTGTCCATGACGGGTATACTTTGCGGGACTGCACCTATTTCAACGATGACGCAGGGCAACACCAATGTTGGGATAGTGGTGGCAACGAGAACCTGCGGCGGGAAAGGACAAAATCGATGCTAGGGGTGTTGCTCACTTCACAAGGGGTTCCAATTATCTTGCAAGGCGATGAGTTCGGCAGAACCAAGTCCGGCGCTCTCAGCCAGGAGGAAGCTCACAATACCTACAACTACGAGTCCACCACAGGTGATGCCAACATCAACAATGTTAACTGGATTGACTGGAGGTTGAAGGATGGCGATAACATCGACTCTCCTAATGGTCCAAGTTACGGCTCGGAGATTTTCGATTGGACGAAGGGGCTCATCGCTCTGCGCAAGCAATGGTCACACTTCCGTCGTACAGATTTCCCAGGTTACATCCAGGGAGTACCTGACGATAGTCAGGGCAACCTTAACAATGGTCGGCTCTCCTATGCGTGGGAAAGATGGGAAGCTCCCGAAACCAACTCTCCCAGCCAGTTGGCGGCGATCTGGTGGGGCCAGACAGAAGAACCTGACCTGATGGTAATCTACAACGAAAACTGGGAACCTTTCACCGTTAACAATCTGCGCGACTGGTCCGGGGGTGACTGGAAAATCCTGGCCAGATCTTGGTACGGGGACGAAGCGGATCTATGCAGCCTGGATAACTGGCAGGGAAATTGTCCAGACGCGGGAGACGCGATTACCCTCAAGGGTCGTTCCATGGCGATTCTAGTGAGTGACAACGATTAGATTCCTCAGGTTTTGTCGTGTCCCTGGGTACAGGCATTAATAATTAAAGTCGGCGATTCCCTCACGAGAGCCGCCGACTTTAATTTTGGCATGTATACTTCTGAGATCTTGCACCTTGAATTTAACTTCTAGTTTGGTCAAAGGCAGGGGGCAGGAGGCAGGGGGCAGGAGAAGTAATAACCAGTTAGACCTTTTAATTATTGTAGGGGCGAAGCATTTGAGGGATAAATTGTGAAACCTATCATCAATTTGAATATCCAAATGCTACTCTACTCTTAGAGAAGGCTTCGCCTACGAGAAGGCTTCGCCTACGCCCTTTCCTGGGTTGACGGGGACATAAATGGAAATTCATATCGGTTATCGGTGAGAGCAGGGCGAAGCATGAGGATATATAATTTTTGGTAGAGTTCAATGATTTATCCCCCTCATGCTTCGCCCCTACAGTAGAATTCATTAAAATTGTGGGTTAAGAATTGCCTACCAGTCCAAAAAGTTTGGCTAACCCGCCTAAGATGGCGACAATCAGCCCGATCAACACTCCTCGACTAATAAAATTCTTGAGACTTGGCAACTTTGGTTAGCTAAAGATATAGTAAAGGAAGATCGTCTTCCTTGGCAAAAATCCCAAACCAATTTAACACCTGGACGGGTTGCACAGTCAATGTGGGGACTTTTGATTATGTCACTGCTTTGGTCATGAGATATTTGCTTGTTGAAATAGAGTTGCTGCACTAAATTCCAACCCCTCAAAAAGCTCATCTTTAATACCTGAGTTGCCCATATAAGTCTCAGGAGCAGCATTGGGGTAAAACACAGTAATACTTCTTGCTTTGCTATCAATAATCCAAACTCGAAGAACACCGGCATTCAAGTAGTCTTGTGCTTTAGCTGCCAGTTGCCCAAAGGTTTGACCGGGGGAGATAATTTCTATGGCCAGTTCTGGCGGAACGGGGCAGGCTTCATCTTCATCCCAATTTGCAGGTAAGCGTTCGTAGGAAATATAGAGCAGATCAGGCGTAGGAACCCAGTCTTTACCTCGGCGCTTCAAAGCTACAGCCCATTCTGGACAAATCTCTCCGGCTCCTTCACTCCAGGGTTCAATCAAATTCAACAACGTGCGAGTTAACTTAGAATGAAAGAATTTTGGTGCCATTTTGGCGATGGCCTGTCCGTCAACAAGCTCATAGGTTATGTCTCCTTCACCGGGAGACATATGCAGAAACTCCTGTAAGGTTAATCTAGTCTTGACTTGAACCATTTGGAATAGTGAGTTGTGACATCTCTGCTACTTAGGGTAGCGCTTATCTCAGTTTTGACATAAAGAAACCATTGTTAACCCAGAAACCCGGTTTCTTACTCCCGATTGAGATCTGTTTAGGTTCAGAGCGAGCATTTGTAATAGTGCCTATTTTGTTAAGTTGGTGGATTGGAGATATGAGGATTCAAGATAATGCTTGATCCCAGACGAGTCAGTTCTATTGGTTGACTGACAAAACTCCTCTATTAGCCAGAGACTTGAGTCCCTTGCAGTTTTGGGCACGATGAAGGAAGATTTGTCAGTGAATCAGGTCAGTTCCAAAAGCTGACCTATCTAACTAGCAACTGTCTGCTCCAAAATCCAAGTCACTCAAGTTTTTTTACTTGTATTAAGCATGATTCTCGATTCAGCTACCCCTGTCTTACCTCAAAACAAGCTTGGTGCTAGAACGATTAGACCGATTTCTGCTTGCTCGTTACACGGTATTGCCTTCCGGGGAGAAGTCCTGCTGGCAATTGACTCGACTAACGGCTATCTCTTACAGATAGATCCTTTGACTGATAACACGACCATTTTGAACCCCCATAATTGGTCGGATTTTGTCGGTGCTACTGGTTTAGCGATCGCCGGAGATACCCTCTGGTTTACCACGGAAGAAAGTGTTTATTTTTGCTCCCTCGACAGTGGAGACTTCACACCTCAACTCTTTGCTAGATTATCTTACCCAGCTAATGGGGTCGCTGTTTGGGAATCTACCGTTTATGTCACTTGTCAAAAGACTAGCGATATTCTGATTTTCAACCGCGATACTGGCTCATTGATTACCCACTTTTATGCCCCTGGCATCGGGGTTGAAAATATTACGGTCAAAGGGGAGGAACTATGGGTTTGCGATACCATCGAACAAACGGTTTACTGCCTGGATCGAGGGACAGGGAAGATTATCTTTAATGTACTCACCCCTTTCGAGTCTCCCACTGGTCTTGTCTTTAATACTGATTCTGAGACAGGGGACGAAACTCTTTATGTTGCCTATGCTAATCAGGAAGCTTATATCCGGGATAACCCGAATGCCGAACCAAATCACGAACTTTTGTATCGTGATCGCACTTTTATTCACCCCCTTTATTTTCACCACGATGCAGAAAATCACTACGCCCTCTCCAACGGCTATCTGGTAGAAATGTCCTACGTCGAGGAACTTTCTCCCTTAGACGCGGTGGAACTGAAAGATCTAGAATGGCGTATTGCCCTGCCAGCGGAAACTCAGCGGCAGAAGGTGAGAAAAATTGAAGCGGTGGGGCTACCCTTTACTGAAGAAATCCAGGATGGACAGCGCATAGCAGTGTTTAAATTTGATCTGCTCAAGTCCTCAGACCGCTATGTTTTTGGTTGGAAGGCACTGCTGGAAGTCTGGAGTATTAAATACCAATTGAGTCCGCGAGACTGTGAGGAGCTCCCGGAACCGTCCCCTGAATTTCGCAGTCGCTATCTGGTGGATGATGACGATTTAGCCATGGACACGGAAATCATCCGCCGTGCTGCCACTGAATCTGTGGCTAGGGAAACGAATCTGCTGCGGAAAATGTACAGTATTCGTAATTATGTTTATGACCGACTTTCCTATGGAATTAAACCTCAAATTGATACTCCAGACATTGTCCTGAAGCGGGGCATAGGTTCTTGTGGGGAGTATCTGGGGGTTTTACTAGCACTAGCACGGCTGAATGGTATCGCCTGTCGCACAGTAGGACGCTACAAATGCCCTTCCCAACCTCTCGGGCAAGGGGTACCTTTGGTTCCAGACTTCAATCATGTCTGGATGGAGTTTTATGTACCGGGAATCGGCTGGCTACCGATGGAATCTAATCCTGATGATGTGATTGAGGGCGGTCCCTATCCCACCCGCTTTTTCATGGGGCTTTCTTGGTATCATGCGGAGATGGGCAAAGGTGTCCCCTTTGAAATTATCAAGAGTGAGGGAGTTCCGGTGAATAAAGAGCAAGTCTCTATTGGTGAGTTAGCGATTAATCATGTGCGATTTACGATTCTCGAAGAATTATCGCCGGGATGAAGTCTTTCTCAAGTCTGAAGTCTAAAATAGATTTGTCTTGATTGACCATGATTGGTGATTAGTTTTTTTCCTCTCACCTCCTTACCCCTCACAAGGGTAGGTTTTTACAAAGATGTTGACGGGAAAAGGCAAAAGACAAAAGTGGGGAAATTACTGATTTGCTTTTCTCACTTTCTGAGTATCTTTTGATACCTTAAAATAGCGATCGCTACCTAAATGTAAAAAACCTACACTTGTAAGGTTACCCTGTCATCCCTTCCCCAAGATCTCACTTTTTCACGTTGATCCCCTCATCCCCTCACCTTCCCCCGACTGACAAAAGTACTGAAACTTTTGTATAGTAAGCTTTACGGTAATTTTAAATTTCTGAAACTGTTAATTTGGCAGGATTTTAGGGAACTCTATAATTGTAGCCCCTGAGATTTGTCAGTCAATCAGGAGATTTATCTGTGGAAAATATACATCCTGCAACTTGGAAACCAATAGATAAACCCATTTCAGACTTCAGATTTCAGAATTTCTTAGTCAATCTCTATAAATCCTGATTTTTTACTGTTATGAGGGATTCCCAGCCAGTTTGTCATACATTAGTAATAGAAGATAAAAAATTTAGACAGACAGTTTCTCTTGAAGAGAATACCTATTCAATCGGTCGTCATTCAAGCAACTCGATTGTTCTTCCTTCCCAACTAGTCTCTCGTCATCATGCTACCTTTTTACGGGTGAAATATCCCGAAAACAAAAATGATGTCTTTTGGATAATTGATGGTGATTTACGAGGTAATAGAAGTACTAATGGCTTATTTGTCAATGGAAAGCGATGCTTGTCACACGAGCTAAAATCGGGGGATTCAATCCTATTTGGAGGAGAAGTCAAGGCAACCTATTATATTATCAATGACTCAAATACAGCTCTATTGAAAACCAGCAAATTTAAAAAATATAATGCCGATAAAAACCCAATAAATGACTTAAAATCCACCCTCATTTCCGAAAAAGAGCTGGATGAATTAACTGGAAAATTTTTCTTTATATTGACTTCCTTACCCGAATTATTACCCCATCCTATTATTGACATTAATTTGGAGGGGGAGATAACCTATATCAATTCAGCAGCAATCCTGAAATTTCAAGGCATTCAGGAAGCTAAGTTAGAACATCCAATCCTAGCAGGTTTACTGATAAACTCTCAGGAGAAACAGGGAAAATTATTGGTTCGTGAAGTAAAAATTGGCCAGGAAGTATTTGAACAATATGTCCACTACCTTTCTGAAAGCAAGCAGATAAGAAGTTATATTTTTGATTTGACTAAACGCAAGCAGATAGAAACAGCGCTACGGGAAAGCGAAGAACGCTATCGCGCTGTAGTTAGGCAAATCTCGGAAGGAATTTTACTGGTTGATGTTGCTACCAAATGCATTTTAGAGGCTAATGCTGCCTATTGCAATTTGCTGGGTTACACTTCAGAGGAAATTCTAGGACTGACAGTTTACGATGTTGTCGCCCTCGACCGTGAAATTGTTGAGAGGGATCTTGAACGGATCTGGACAGAAAAACTTGACTTGGTGGTGGAATCTCTACACCGCAGTAAAGATGGTTCCTTAGTAAATGTTGAGGTGAGTGTTAGCCTGATCTATTACGGCACAAAAGAGGTTCTCTGTTTTGCTGTTCGCGACATCACCGAGCGCAAGCGTGCAGAGGAAATGCTCCAGTATCAAGCTTTCCATGATCTTCTGACCGATCTGCCCAATCGAGCGCTGTTCAATGAGCAGCTATCGAAAGCCCTAGCCAATGCTAGAAGGAATCAGAACCTGATGGCTGTCATGTTTCTAGATCTAGACCGCTTCAAGAACATCAACGATACCCTGGATCATGCGATTGGCGATCAATTGTTACAAGGCTTTGCTGAGCGCTTGAAATCCTGTTTGCGGTCCGGTGATACCCTTGCCCGCTGGGGAGGTGATGAGTTCACGGTGCTTCTACCTCAAATTCATTGTGTAGAGGATGCCGCCAAAATTGGCAAAAGAATTTTAGATGCTCTTAAACAGCCTTTTGAGCTGGAAGAGTACCAACTTCATATCAACAGCAGCATTGGGATTGCACTCTATCCCCAGGATGGTGAAGAGGGTGAAACACTCTTGAAAAACGCGGATGCTGCCTTATACCGCACTAAGGAACAGGGCGGAAATAACTATCAATTTTACAGCCCAACGATGACTTCTAAGACTGAGGCGTTGTTGAGGCTGGAAAATTTTCTGCACTATGCCTTAGAGCAAGAAGAGTTTTTACTTTACTACCAGCCTCAGATAAATATCAACACTGGGGAGCTCAGCGGCATGGAGGCTCTCTTGCGCTGGCAGCATCCAGAACTAGGGCAAGTGTCGCCGGAACAATTTATCCCCTTGGCTGAGGAAACTGGCCTGATTGTCCACATCGGCGAGTGGGTGCTACGGACTGCCTGTACTCAAAATAAAGGCTGGCAGGAGGCTGGATTGCCGCCGCTACGGATGGCAGTCAACCTCTCCCCCCGACAGTTCCAACAACCGAATCTAGTATCAACGGTGGCGCGGGTTTTGGATGATAGTGGACTGGAACCCGATTTTCTGGAGTTGGAAATTACAGAAACGACCATCATGCAGAATATGGAATTTGCCCGTAAAGCTCTGGGCCATTTGCAACAGATGGGGGTTCACATCTCCATGGATGATTTTGGCACTGGCTATTCTTCCCTTGGTTATCTGAAAAAATTTCCCTTCCATAAGATCAAAATCGATCAGTCGTTTGTGCGTGACCTGAAAAATAACCCGCAGGATCTAGCGATTGTCTCCGCTGTGATCGCCTTAGGACGTGGCTTCAATCTGAGAGTAGTGGCAGAAGGGGTGGAAACACAGCAGCAACTCGAATTATTGCGCAATCTCCAATGCTGCGAGATCCAGGGTTACTTGTTTAGCAGACCCCTCTCTGCCCAAGACGCCACAAAATTCCTTGCTCGCAAAGAATGGTTAAAGGTCATTTATAGTGATGCTTAAACCCATCTGACCCACGTCAGTTTGTAATATGTTAAGTAGTATGTTGTGAACCTATTTTAGCGATCGCCAAAGTGATCAAACTAGGATTAAGCGATCGCAGATCGGGAAGTTTGCGCTCGCCGTAATTTAAGGAAAATACTTAATCTTTTATTGCTACATTTTGACGTGGGGAAGGTGGGTTACAGGGAAACGAAGGGTTTTAACCCGTCGAGTCGGATTTCATCCCCCGGTTTCAACCGGGGGCTTTCATCCTTCCGGACTTTTTTTGGTAAAGATAACCCTTGGGTTATTTGCGCTTGGCTGGCTCAAGTGCTTTGGCAGAGGAGCTTGGCGGGAGCGAGGACCCTGGTCCTAAAAGCGGGCGCAAGCCATTTATCTCCGCCAGGATCGCTGAACCATTATTAATCACCACCGCCAAAACTGGGTCTAAGGCAACGAAAATCCCCGCCAATAAAGCTCCGAAGTTTGGAACTGCCACGATCGCGGTATTCTGCCAAACAACATCCATCGTGTGCTTCGCAATCTGAATCGCGAGAGTCAAACCCCGCAGGTCATCTTCCATCAGCACCACATCGGCGGTTTCCCTGGCAATATCGGTTGCTCCAGCAAAGGAGACCGACACGCTGGAATAGGCAAGGGCTGCCGAGTCATTGATACCATCTCCCACAAATGCCACTGTCTTGCCTTGGTCATGTAGCCCTTTGACCACTTCCACCTTGCGTTCTGGGAAAGCTTCGGCATAGACATTGTTGGGAGCAATATCCAACTGCGCCGCGATCTCCTCGGCCACGGGCTTGACATCACCGCTGAGCATATACGGTTCGATCCACTGACGATGCAGTTCCTGAATCACACCTGCACTCTCCGGTCTTGGGGGGTCGCTGTACAGGATCACTCCCAGCAGCTTTCCATCCCCAGCCACGTAGACCATAGAATTCGCGCCGCACTTGATATCTGGGTCTTCCTTAATGCTCTGGTCGATTTCAATGTTTTCTTGCTTCATTAGACGGATGCTGCCCACAAGCATCTGTTGCCCATTGATTGTGGCAACCACGCCCATGCCAACCCGGTAATCCCATTCTTCACAGGTGTAAAGCTCCACTTCAGATTCCTTGGCATGGCGGATAATCGCCTCGGCAACGGGATGGGTGAGTCCTTGTTCTGCGGATGCGGCTAAAGACAACACTTCCATCGGATCCAATCCTGCATTCCCAGTCTTGATGGCGACTACACCAGCCTTACCCTGAGTTAGGGTTCCAGTCTTATCAAAAACGACGGTATCAAGCCTGGAGAGAATTTCAATGGCGCGACCACTGCGGATGTAAACACCGTTACGGGCAGCATAGGTTAAGGCTGACAGGATTGCTGTTGGCACAGAAACCCGAATCCCCGTACCGAAATCCAAGGTAATCAAGGCGATCGCCCGCGCCGAGTTGCCCGTTGCGGCAAAAACGCCCCCTCCAATGAGCAGGGTTGGCAGCACCGCCTGATCTCCCAACAACCTGGCGTAGTTTTCCACGCGGGTGTCATGGACAGGAGCTTCCTGCATCAGCTTCACAATCACGCCAGCGCGGGTGTTATTCCCCGTGCGCTCGACTTCAATGCACAGTTGACCTTCCACCAGCAGGGTAGAAGCAAAAACTTCATCTCCCTCGTTGCGGGTGATAGGTACAGACTCTCCGGTCAGTTTTTGCTGGTCGATCAATCCCGTCCCGCGCAGGATATAGCCATCAACGGGAATCTGGTCGCCGGGATATACAATTACTCTATCCCCTTCCTTCACATCTTTGAGCAGGATGCGCTCCGGTTCTTGACCCTCTCGTTCCACCCAGGCATACTTGCCTAAAGAATCCAGCAGATCTAGAGAAGCTCGCTCACTTCCACGAGCCGTTAGATCGCGAATGAACTCCCCGCTCTCAATCAGACTGAGCATGAAAGCGGAGGGCAAGAAACGTGATTCGAGAGTGTGGAGGGAGATCGCCAGGGAGTCGAGGAAATCCACATTCAGTTTCTTTTGTTCGCTAATTCCCTCCCATGCCCTCATGAAAGGAGGTATAGAGCCAGCAAAAATTACCGCACCGATTAACCAGCCTGGAATAGGCAAACCAGCCATAAACAGCAAGGAAAGCACCATACTGAGCAGGGGCAGCCCTACACGTTCTACATAAGCGAGTGCTTCAATCTCTCGCCCCTCTTTAGCTTCTTTAGCTGGGAGCAGTTCTGCCGATAGCTCGGGATTGCTTGCCTCTTGGATGCAAGCAAAAATCGCCGACTGCGGAGCAATTGATAAACCTCCACTGCTTTCATAGTTGACAATTAAAGAACGGGCTGGTGCACTGATCCGAACTTCACTCACAAATTCTAGAGACTCAACTAGCCAATGGAGCCTGTTAGCATAGTCAGTATCCGTAGCCAGTTTGGAGACGCGAATGCGAATACGCTCCTCAGTCTGATGAACAACTTGGTAATTTACTTTTCTTACAATTTTTGTAACTGATGTTTCAGTGGTTACCCTGTTCTCAATTTTAGTGATTGCTACCATGCTTAGTGAGTCATCCTCCTTGCTGTTTAAAACTATCAAAATCTTGCTCTAAACTAAACTGTTAGAAAAAATTGGGAATTAGGAATTTCCCAGTTCCCCAACGAGTAAATTACATATCTGAACGCAACTCGGTATTAGAAGAGGTTTGAAAAGTACCATCGCGTTTAAAATTTTCAAACACGCTCTTAGAACAACTTTTAGCCAAATGCTTTTAGCCAAATCGGGCATAATCCCCTGTTTGAGCCGACAGGCTTAAGAGAGGATGAATGCCCGTCAATCAAAATGTGGTGAGGCATTTGTTTCCCGCTTGCGGGCTGTATAGCCTCTAAAGCCACAAAAGCAAGCTTATAACTGATTTTGGTCAGAAAAGGGATGTCAAAAGAACACTCTAGAGTGTCTGGCTATACATCTTGGGATAACCTAGTATCCCTAGCCTGACGCAATCCTAAGGCTAATCTAAAGAGAGCATTGTTACCTGGATATACCCCGGTTTGGCTTGCCCCGCTCACACCCGTAGGTTTGAGTGCAAGTCGTTGACGTTGCAGCGCTCTTTTTGAATCCCTTTACTGTGAAAGCCTGCTTTCTCCCGAATCACGAAGATTGGATCTCTACATCAATGGGAGCCGGCTCCTCGCCACCTCCATTCTTGGCTTTATCGGCCTCCGTCCTTGCCTCTGACACAAAATCTTGGAAGGACTTTCCGGCTTCATCCAACGCCTTTTTGGTATTATCGAAGACGACAAAGACCCCTGCTAATCCTTTCTTAGCAGCATCTTTAGTAGAGTTGAGTGCTGACTCTACTAAGTTGTCTGTTGATTTTGATTCTTCAGTGTCGGTCTTTTGGCTTGCAACCAGGGCACCGAGCCCAGCTGCCGCTAAGGCTCCCACACCAGCCGCGAATAAAAATTCAAGGGGTTCCATCTTTAATAACCTCCTAAACTACTACATCTTTTTACAATCGTCAAAGCTAAAACTGTCATAGTCACTATGCTGCAATTTTTATCTCCTTAGGACTGGATTCCTTTCCATCACCGTTTTTTCCATCACCGTTTTTCCCTTGATTAACTTCAGCTCTTGCCTCAGCTATCAAATCCTGAACTGACTCTCCGGCTTCAGCAAGAGTGCTTTCTGTTTTGTCATAAACTTCCATTGCCCAAACCAAGCCTTTCTTGGCGACATCTTTGGTTGATTCCGATAGATTACTACCCGTTGCTGAATCCACCACAGCTATTACCGGAGTAATAGCTAATGCCCCCAAACCAGCTGCCAAGGCAGCTGCTGGTTCAAGTCCGAACAACAACGCTTCAAATTCCATCTGTACTCCACCTCCAACATTTTAGAGAAATCATAATTCAGCTCTGGTAGATTCACAACCACTCTTTATCTTACTTAATTACTAACACAATTTCTAGGATGGATGAAAATAGAATGCTGTCCCCAAAACTGCATAAGTGATTAACAACAAAACTCCCTCTAACCAGTTGGAACTACCAGCAGTGTTAATCGAGTTGGTGATCACCACAGCCATAGCGACTGCCACAACTTCAAAAGCATTGAAGGCTAGATTCATCGGCTGACCCATGATCCCACCCAGCAGAACTAGAATCGGAACGACGAATAAGGCAATCTGTAAACTCGATCCGAGCGCCACAGAAACTGCTAACTCCATTTTATCTCTTAAGGCGAAGGTTACGCAAGCGATATACTCAACAATACCTCCGAAGAGCGGGATGATAATTACGCCAGTAAACTGCTCGGTTAATCCCCAACTGGCGATCGCGCTTCGGAGACTGTCAACCAGCGCACCCGATACAAAGAAGAGTACCAAAGTCAATAAAAGTAGTAAACCAATCTTTTTCCATAAAATTGTTTTATATGCATTCAGCTTTATGGGATAGTTATGGATATATTCTACTTGACTAATCTCCTTCTTATTTTTGACCGAAAACCAGAGGGTTAAACCATAGAATGTCAGTAACAATAATGCCACGGCATAGGAAAAATGATTGAGGGTTGAGATTTGAACCGCATCAGAAGTGGCTCGGATGGCAGCAGGGGTTAGCATCACAATGACTGCTAACGTCAAAGAAGAAGCATTGAGACGACGAGCGATAGTTGCCTGAAAATTTTGTTCCCTGAAGCGCAACCCACCCAAGAGAATAGCCAAACCCAATGCCAGGAGTAAATTGGCAATGATCGAGCCAGTTAAGCTGGCTTTGACAACATCAACCAAACCCGCCTGCAGGGCTACAATTGAGATAATCATCTCAGTCACATTCCCGAAGGTCGCATTCAGTAGACCGCCAAACGTCGCCCCGATGAAAAAGGATATCTCTTCCGTCGTATTAGCGATACAGGTTGCTAAGGGAATAATGGCTAGACCCGAAGTGATAAAAAGAATGGCAGGCGGTAATTCTAGCCAGTCGGAAATCAATGAAAGGGGAACAAAAATTAGAAGAAATAACAAACTTATAGCTTTTGTATTTTTTTTCTTAGCTTTGTTTGTCATCTTCATTGCTTCTGTTCTCATCTAAAGTTTAAGTTCAAACTGCACTGGCTTTTTCGGGGTGATGGAAAAAATGTATCCTTTGTAACAGTTAATTTGTAGTCTAGGCTACAAAAGACTGATAAATTAGTAAAACTACTAATAAATATACCTACCAGTCTTATTTTCTGCTCATTAGTGATTAAATCTCATTGACTGATGAAATCAGTTCGGCTGTACCATACATTACAATCAGGCAAGGTGTAAAGATGTATCCCAAATACATAATTTATTCTAATCGGTTGCTCGCTTTTGATAAATTTTATATGATTATTCATGGTATCTTATTCCAATGTGACTCAAATTGAATCAACTTTGCAACTCCTTTAATTCGCCTCCCCATCTCCATCGAGCTGGGGGTTGCAGATTGGCGATCGCCTCCTCATCCATGACCAGGGAATTCAAAATCCTGAACCGCCAAGCAGATCGTTGGAGAAGCATATGTTAATTGGACTTTGGACAAAATTTGACTTTCTGTCTTCAGTCTTTAGACTCTTAAGACGATCCCAGAGAGCCATTTCTGAATTTTTTGAGTTAACGTGAGTTCGACGAGGTTAGAAGATGGCAGAAGGCAGAGCGGAAAGCCTTTGACCGACAAATCCAATGCCGGTTTTTGTCGGAGTAGGTGTAGGCTACCAACCCAGCCAGCAGGTTCACCAGAAAATTGAACAGACACCCGATGACGAGAATGTTCAATCTGGCAGATGTTCTTCAACTGGTCATTAACCGACTCAATCGTGCCGTTCGCGGACACTTTTTCATTTTCTCCAAAGTCCAAATATTTTAAGCAGTATCTCATTAATGCGTTTGCAAAAACAACCGAAGTTTAGGAACTTAAGAAGAAGATTCTTAACTTCGGAAAAATTCAGTTAAAGTCGGAAAAGACAGAAGACATGACATACCAAATCGTTCATAAAACTGTGGGACGCATCCGTATCCGTGTCCCTCAACTGTACAAGTACGAATATGGCAGCTACCTCAAGGGCTTAGTCGAGTCTCCTAATTTTGTCACCACGACACGCATCAACCCCGCAGCTCAGTCGGTGATTGTGAACTATGATGCCAGTGCTATCTCACTTGACACCCTACAGGAAAGTCTAGCGAGTGCGATTCAACAGGCAAATCCCACCACCGCTACTCTGGCAAAACGTCTAGGAGTGGCTGCCGAGGAACTGACTTGGGAAAGATCGGAGCCGGACTTTGCCAAATGGAGCATGGCGAAAGACCCAGAGGGTATAGCTTGGAGCTATGATGCTAAATTTCAGTCCTTCTATCCAGTTGCAATCTCTGAAGACTGGGAAAAGGAATTAGAGCTGGAGTTAGGTGAATATGTCGGTGAACTACTGGGACAGACGGCTGGGGAAATCGCGGGTTCCTCAGTTGGAGGATTCATTGGCAGTCTGTTCGGATCTACGGGAACAGTTATCGGGATATGGATAGGCGCTTTTGTCGGAGAAACAATCGGAGAAGTGTTCGGTGAGGAGGTGGTAGAAGAAATCGAGGTAGCTAACTCTGAGGAGTCACTGGAGGCTGAGGTACAGGAAATAGAGATGGAGTTAGAGGAAAAGACCTTAGAGGAAGCAGCCGGGGAAATAGGACAATTGTTGACGGAGCCAGTAGGAGCAGTAGTTGGAGGGTTTGTCGGCAGTCTGTTTGGACCTGAGGGAGCAGCTATAGGAGCACCGATAGGAGCGGTTTTGGGAGACGTAACCGGAGATGCTTTAGGCGAGCAGGTTTTAGAGGAAGTCGAGGAGGTTGTAGAGGAGATTGAGCAGGGAGACTCTCAACGGGAGTCACCTGAAGAGCGAGGAAAGGAAATGCGATCGGAAAGGACTGAAATATTGACAAAGCAAGTGAAATATGTATTAAGGACTTTGATATCCTTGACTCTCCTTTTTGTATGGTTCTAGGGAATAGGGAATAAAGAGTCAGTAGATCGAAAAGTTTTCGGTGTGGGCAGTTTTTAGGAGTCAGAAGTCAGTCCTCAGAAGTCAGAAGAATATCCACAGATATCTGATGGAAGGAAAAATCCGTGATAATCCGTTGATCCGTTTCATCCGTGTTCTATCAAAATTAATTGCCCGGATCCAAACTCCTATTCTTGTGTAAGTAAAGTGTATGGGCGGATAGAACGCCGATGACGCGGATGACGCGGATTATCACGGATTTTGCTTGCCAACACTTGGCGAGTACCTGATTGCATATCACTTCTTTTTTGTCAACCCGTATTTCTTGACTGATACTCTAGGATTGAGCGCGGATCGTTGACTCTCTGAATCTCTTGCTAATTTTGTTTACAGCACGACGAAGATGGCTGGTGCTATAGGAATGCCAGCGGAAATATTCAGCCAGGAGGTGAATAGGGTAAGGATAACGGAACCAACAAGGGACAAAAACAACGACAGAAATAGATTCTTGAGAATAGACATAAACTTCTCCGCAATTAGATTGTATTTCAACTTAATATTAATTTATCGTATGTGGGGACTGGGGACTGGGAAATATTCGGGCGAAGCGGCTGACTATCTGTATTTTGACTCCCATCCAGCAGAGGTTGGAAACCATTTAATTCAGCAATAAGTGAGGCACAGTTATTAATCAGCACTGCCGAAATCGGGTGTAAACCTAAGAAAACTCCAGCTAAGACAACACTGATGTTGGGGACAGTCACAACCGCTATATTTTGATGGACAATTTCCATCGCTCGCTTGGCAATCTCCATCCCATGAATTAGTCCCCGAAGATCGTTATCCATTAACACAATATCGGCACTTTCTCCAGCAATATCCATTCCAGAGGCAAATAAAACCGAGACATCCGCATGGGCAAACGCCATCGAGTCATTTAGTCCATCCCCTACACAGGCAACCATTCTGCCTTCGTTATGCAACCTAGAGACCACCTCAACTTTTTCGGCTGGAACTGCTCCTGCATAAGTCTTACTGGGCTCAATCCCCAAGCGCTCAGCTAAGTCATTGGCTGTTATTGGGCGATCGCCTGTCAAAATGTAGGGTTCTATACCGTGGCTGCGCAGACTGTCAATCGTACTGGAACTTTCTGGACGTACCGGATCGCTGTATAAAATTACTCCTAGTAGCTCACCCTCCTTAGCCACATAAACCAGGGAATGATGAGTAGCTGTCAAGTGTGGATACCGCTGATGAATGGGGTCTAAATCCACCCTTGCTTGCTCCATCAAACCCTTACTTCCTACCAAAATCTGTTGCCCATTGATTTGGGCAGCTACACCCATACCTATACGGTAGTCCCAGATTTCACACTCTTGGCTCTGGATGCCCTTTTCCTCAGCGTAGTCTACAATCGCTTTTGCCGCTGGATGATCGATCCCCTGCTTGGCGGATGCCGCTAAACTAAGCATTTGCGAAGGCAAAATCCAGTAAGCAGCAGTGTAGACAGCAACCACAGCCGCGTTCCCTTGGGTTAGCGTCCCAGTCTTGTCGAAAACCACAGTGTCAACCTGCGCCAGCTTTTCCAGGACGCGACCATTGCGGATGTACACCCCGTTCCGAGCCGCGCAGGTTAAGGCATTGAGAACCGTAGTGGGAACAGAAATTGAAATGCCAGTGCCGAAATCTAGCTGGAGGATAGGTAGTATTAGAGCGATGTTCCCAGTCAAAGCGAAAATCCCACTGCTCATCAACAGGGTTGGCACAACTAGGCTCTCTGCCACTTGCATGGCATAGTTCTCCGCCTCAGTTTTGTGAACATCTGAACCATTGACAAATTCGGAAATCAGCGCAGCGCGAGTGTCTTTACCCGTCCGCTTGGCAATGACCCAGAGTTTACCAAAGGCAACTAAGCTAGAAGCATAAACTTCTTGACCCTCATAGCAATCCACCAGTTCTTCAACCCCTGTCAGGTCATATTGGTCGATTACCGCTCTCTCACTGGGGATGTGGAGAATTTGTCCATCCACCGGAATCAATTCCCCAGTATGGACGATGACTTTATCTCCTACTTTGACCTCTTTGAGGAGAATTTGCTCTTCCTCTTCATCTCGTTGCACCCAAGCATAACGGTCTGATAAATGGAGCAGGTCGATCACCTGACGCTGTTCAGAACGACTGGCATTTTCCCGCACCGCCATACCCGTTTCCGATAGAGCGATCATCAGGGAAGGTGCAATATACTGTCCATTCAAGAAGGTATGGAACAAAATCCACAAAGAGTCGAGGACATCCACCTTGAGTTTTTTCTCTTCAGTAATCCCATTGATGCCTCTGGTGAAAATCGGCACGGCGGCAGCAGTAATCAGTCCACCTATTACTAGTAAAGAAAGAGACAAACCCAAGGGTTCAGCGAGTAAGGCGGCCCCCAGACCGAGGACAGGCAGACTTAAACGTTCCCAATAGTTAACTGGGGGTGGAACTTCAGTCTCCTCCAATGTCTGGAGTGGAGAGATTTCTACTATATTTGCATTTTCGATGCTGCTAAAAATTTTATCCTGTGCTGTGGCAGTGTCCACTGCACTGGTATCATAGTTAACAATGAGGGAACGAGCGTTGGGATTGATACGAACGTGGGTTACGAAATTATAAGAATTAACTAACCGATTCAGTTTGCTGGCATACTCTGAATCAGTGGCTAGTTGGGGTACACGTATGCGAAAGCGCCCTGCTGTAGAATGAACGATTTGGTAGTGCATTTGTTCAAACTTGACTTTACTAGATCATCAAATTTTATTCTTACCTCAAGAATTATTGCAAGGGTTCCTAAGCCAATAGAAGAGCAAGCCTTGCTCAGTTAGACTTCGTCCCTGCTTAGCAACTCATCCCCCGCATAAATAATACGGCATGGTTCAAAACAGAGTAATACACTTAGAGGGAGAGAGGGGGAGAGGGGGGAGACACCGGACTCCGGGACAAGGTTCTAAAAGTTCCCCAGACTAACACCCCTATTGTGTTACCTTGCCACGAACCATATTGAACTATGCCAATAATACTTTTGGAAAAGTCATACTACGTTCGTGTTGAGACGGAGAGACGGGGAACGGGAGAACCCGGAGACGGGAAAAGATAAGCTCAAACAGTTGTGTCATACAACTGAATTATAAAGCGAGAAGCGAATTAACCAACAGTATCATAAATACGGGGGCTTTCACCATCCTTTTCCTGTAAGTCTACTGAGACGTCGACTACTGAGGCATCATTGAGAGGAGATTGCTCGTCCTCAGATATTTCGTCGCCAACTTCACTTTCAGAATCCAGACAGGCATTTAAGCAGGCAGCAGATAATAAAAGAAACGGAAACCCAGGAATCCCAGGGAGAATTAAGAAGATCATCCCCAGAAAAAATGACATTGCTGCTACAGTCCCTAGCACGGCATTCTTTAATAGTTTGAACATCTGACTTTACCAACGAACTATCCGTTTTACATCATAGCCGCTCCTAAAAACCCATGCAAATCTCTGCTTATAGGTCAATGCCCTAGCCACGCCGCACTATGTCATGATGGTTCTTAACTCCTCGCGATCGGAGCAATCAACAACTGGCATGACTTGCGTGTACTTTGGCATTACCTTGACTTTGAGCTATAATGATATGTACGTAATCATAGCGGAAGAGGCACGGAAATGTCAAGAAATAAAAGGTTAGAAATCCGATTATCTGAGAAGGAATACCAGAAATTAAAAGCTCACGCAGAACTGGACGATGTTTCGATGGCTCAAGTTCTAAGATGGTGTATAAAATATCTTCCTGACTTAAATTAAGTCATTGTCTAAATTCAAAAGGAAATTACCGATGGATGTGATTCCAGCGATTGACTTGCTTGGAGGGCGATGTGTGCGATTGTATCAGGGAGACTACCAGCGATCGCAGGTGTTTAACGACAACCCGGTTGAGGTTGCCAGACAGTGGGTTAAGGAGGGGGCAACACGTCTGCATGTAGTAGATTTAGATGGGGCCAAACAGGGTCAACCAGTCAATCTACAAGGGATTGAGGCAATTGTGCGAGCAGTTTCAGTGCCAGTGCAAGTGGGGGGAGGGTTGCGCGATCGCTCTAGTATCACCCAGCTACTCAATCTTGGGGTTGAACGCACCATTGTTGGCACCGTCGCCGTCGAACAACCTCAAGTGGTGAACCAACTATGTCAAGAATTTCCGGGCCAAATTGTAGTCGGCATAGATGCTCGTAATGGCAAGGTGGCAACTAGGGGTTGGTTAGAAACCTCTGAAGTAGATGCTACCTCCCTCGCCCAACAGATTCAGGAGGGAGCAGCGGCAATCATCTACACTGATATCCAGCGGGATGGCACCCTCACAGGTCCGAATATGGAAGCCTTGAGAGAACTGGCTACAGGTGTTGAAGTTCCTGTGATTGCCTCCGGCGGTGTCAGTTCCCTGACTGACTTGTTGAGTCTATTATCCCTGGAACTTTTAGGTGTCACTGGAGTAATTGTCGGTCGCGCCCTTTATACGGGGGATGTTGTCCTCTCTGAAGCAATCCAGGCAGTTGGTCCGGGTCGTCTCCAAGATATCCCCCCGGATACAGGTTTCTCAACCTTTGCTTGAATCTCCCGATGAAGCTAAGCTGCTATGCATCTAATTTAGAGGATGCTTCGCTGTTTGTTATAGGGGGGCTGGGGGGGATCAAACAATATTTAAACAGGAATAATCAGACAATACTTCCAACTGGAGTTTAGACTAACAGATAAGCGATCGCAAATCGTTTTAATTATTGTAGGGGCGAAGCATTTGAGGGATAAATTGTGAAACCTATCATCAATTTGAATATCCAAATGCTTCGCCCTTTCCTGG
>JBFRWF010000160.1:0-9398 GCA_051439465.1 Xenococcaceae cyanobacterium
ATATTCTCCCAAGTCATCCCGGGCAATACCCCGGTTGTTGTAGGCTGCGGCATCGTTAGGATTAATGCGAATAGCTTGGTTGTAATCTTCTATCGCTGCCTGATATTCTCCCAAGTAATAGCGGGCATTACCCCGCTTGTTGTAGGCATCAGCATCGGTAGGATTAATGCGGATAGCTTCGGTGTAATCTTCTATCGATGCCTGATATTCTCCCAAGTAATAGCGGGCATTACCCCGGTTGTTGTAGGCATCAGTATAGTTAGGATTAATGGGAATTTCTTGCCATTGCAAATAGGCATAGCGTCCTCCGACACCAATCAAAACAGTAGCTACACCTAGGCTAATTAGCAATCGACTGAGAAGCGTTTTACCAATAAGCATAATGCTCACCCCTTCTGCGGACTGCCTCAAAGGGATCACCTGACTACTCCCCACTTTTTCGCGTCGCTCCCTACCACATCAGTTTTTGAGGTGCCAGTTTGCTTAACGTAGTTGTTGAGCCTTTCCAGAAGAGGTGGAGGAATTCTGATGGCGATTTGAGGTTTGCCCATGGCTCTGATGTAAACAAGTTGACGGGGTTGTCACCCTGTCCAGTAAAAAAGCCTAATGCTACCTCCTATATAACTAAGTCGACCACATGAGTACATCGTTATAATTGCTGAAATATCTAAGCCATTAAAGACCTGGTTCTGAGGGTTCCACTGACTGCGGTAGGGGCTTCTCGGATAAAGAAAGTCTTCTTTGTCCATAAGGGCACTTTGTCGCTTGTGTTGATCACTCGTGTTAAACACTTTTGTGCAATTAAGTAGTCGGACAAAAGTAAAGTTGACTGTGAAAATAGGAAACAGGGAACAGGGAACAGGGAACAGAGGGACTTTTGACTACTTTACATAAGTTAATATAGCGATGTTTATTTTTGTCCAGGTACTTATCAATAAGTTTTCCAAATATGTTTTATTGAGAGTGCGATCACAGATTTTTGTTTGGTGGGTAAAATTTACTACTTAATTAGGATCGTAAATCCCCTAGACTAGAGAATAATTATCATTATCTTTTACTAGGGGTCTTTAACTGGAAGATTGCTGAATCGGTGTTCTAGATTCAATTAATGGTCATTTTTCCCGTTACCTGAAGCTGGATGCTCATTTGGCGAGCCTTCTGGCGGAAAATCCAGAGTATCGCGGAGCTGCTCGTGCTGATCGGGAGGAAACTCGGGGAAGGGAAGCATACCCTTTGCTCGCCAAGCCTGAACCTGAGCCTCAGCAGTGCGACTTCGCTCTTGATCGACTCCGCTATCTCGGGAGATATAAGTCGTCTGGGAGGGAAAGGCGAAGTCTGTCCCCGCTGCGGAGACGATGTCCTTAACTCGCAGCAGGACATCTTCCTGAATTCCCTTAAACTCATACCAGTTACCTGTATCTACATAGACGTAAATTTCCACATCAAGGGAGTAATCCCCATATTTCACGAATCTGACTCGCGTTCCTTGCTCAAGAAGCTTGGGGTGGGCTAGGAGCATTGAGCGCAATTTTGCCAGCACAAACCGCAGTTGCTCAGAAGTCGTCTCGTAGCGCAGCCCGACAGTCTGCCTTAAGAGAATGCGATCGCGTCGGCTCTTGTTGGCCAATTCTAGCTCTGAGAAATGAGAATTAGGCATTGAAATTATATCACCGTTCTCCGCAAGAATTCGCGTTGAGCGCATGCCAATTTCGAGTATAGTTCCTTCTTGATCTTCGAAGCGGCAATACTCGCCTACCTTCACAGGTCGATCAGCTAATAAGATCAGTCCGGCAATAATGTTTTCTAGGGTCGGTCTGGCTGCCAGTGCCAGTGCCAAACCCCCGATTCCCAAACCTGCCAGAATAGGAATCAGGGAAATCCCCACGTGCTCAAATCCCAGAATTAGGATAGTTGTACCAATGGTCAAACTCAACAGGTGGAAGACTGTCCTGATCGCGCTGGCATCTAGACCCTGAGGGTTAATTCTAGGGGAAGCAATAATGGTCTCTGCCAAACCGTTGCCAAAGAAAAAGATCGTTAGCGCTACCAAAATCCAAAATATGATTTCCAGGGTGGTTAACACAATCAGGAGTACCTGGCCGGTAATATTGATCCACTCATCGAGAAAATAGTCGATCGCCACCAAACTAGCAATGGCAATTAAAGGAGGTAGCAGCATTTCCCAGGTTTGCTGTGGGGGGTCGAGAGCAGCAACTCTCCGCAAGTTCCGGCGAAAGCTCCTGTAGGGAATCCAGAAAGCAATCAGCAGGGAAATGCCTAAACCAATCCACTGCCATAGGGTCTGATCCCAATAAACGGCATCCAACCAACTCGGCAAACCATCAAGCCATTTGAGGGGAAACAGCGTACCAGGGGTAGAGATATAGAATTGGTAAAATCCTTCCGTAGCGCCGGGTTTGTAGGGGAGATTTTTAACTTTCTGGTAGAATTCGAATAGGCGAGCAACCGTCTCAGGAGAGAAGAGAAATTCTCCGGCTTTGGATCCCGACTCAACTTTAACAATGTCTATTTCTGTATTGGGAAGCGTCCATTGGGAAAATTCTTTGTCGGCGGTGACAGCTTCTGCATTGGGGATCTCAGCATAGGTTGGCACCTCAATTCGGTCAAGAACCTCCTTAAGCAGCAGAGAGCCTTCGGTTGCCGCATCCCTTTTCAGACGAGGGGGAATCTTACTTAGATTCAGACAACGCTCGGCCCGGTTGAACAGAATTTTGGCCTGTTTGGTTTGCTCGCTCACTGAGGTCGAGGGAAACGGTCCAGGTTCTTTCAGATATTGGTCATAAGCTGCCATCAATATTCGGTGCGATTCGTTGACATTCTCCACAAAGCTTCTCAGGGTTGCCTGAGGGCTAGAGGTATCCGGAGGTGCCAGGGGATGCTTCACTAAGGGGGCTGCCGTAAGCGAAGTTTGCAGCAGAAGTAAGGCTAGTCCCAACAGAACTATTTGCAGCAATCGCCCCTTGAGTCTTGTAAGTTTACTGATGAAATGAGAAGCTACTCGCCCTCCAAATTGACAAAGCAGACTACATTTGAGCAACCAGTGCATTTTTACCTCAGGAGCAAGCTATTCTCGGCAAGTGAGAGTTAACGTTTATTTCTAGATTCTACTGGGATCTTGCAGCAAAAAAAGTTGATGGAATAACTAAAGCTTTTTGGCTAGTACAGGACCATAGAACATAATGCCAATACCACTCACTACCAGTGCTGAACCAGTCCAAGTTAAAGCTGTTACCCAAGCTGGTTCTCGCTTCACTTGCAGGGTTGATTGCTTCAAGTCACCCGGATTCCAGGAAGCTTGGGCAATTTTCCAACCCTGATACCAGGTGGGATGGTTCATCCAGACATTGCGACGGGAAGTTATGCCACCCTGGGGATCCTCGATGCGAATTTTGCTAGTCCACATGGCAACGGAGTCATCACCCTCGTTACGATCGACGATAAAATCTTCTAGGGCGATCGCAAAGGGGAGTTGCAGCAGCTTGGGACCCAAGGCAGCAAAGGTTTCACCCCCAGATTCACTAATTGTTGTCGGTTCTCCCCAAGGTAACCAGGCTTCTGTTCCCCCTTCTGTTTTCACTAATAGGGCGGGTACTCCTTCAACAGTAGGGTCAGCTACTGGAACGACCTGACGGTTAAGCTGAGCATGGGGAATCAGTTCTTCTAGGGTAATTTGGAAATCTGCCCAACCGGGACTGACTGATTTACCTACTTCTAAAATACCGGATTTAAACCCGCCAGAAGACTTGGCTGCGTAGTATAGCTCACCTGTTGGGGTAGAAATGACTCGGAAATAATCTTCTGCTGGTTGCGGTTGAATTTCATAACTTATTTCTACCCCTTCTATGGCTTCCCCAGACACTAAAGCACGAATGGGGACAAAGTCACCCTGTCCTAACAAAAACCAGCGTTCAGTGCCTTTTGGTGCTGATACTTCCAGTTGCACCACTGGATTGTTCAATTGCTCAGAGGCCGTAGCAGGTTGGTTATTAGCATCCAGACGGAAATCGGGCCAAAAGTTGACGACTTTCACCTGTAGATTATCGTCAACTTTAATTGTCTGGGATAGGGTCTTCTTAACATCTATATCGATATAGTTATCAGCCTGCGATGTCACCTGTAAAGTTCCCCAGGGACTTGGGTTTTCCTCGACAGGGGGAGATAATTGCCCATTGAGTTGGGCTTCATTCTCTACCTGAATGATTTCTAACTCCGCTGGACCAAGTGGCATCTGGCTGTAGGCAACTGGGGCGACTGCTAACCAGCGTTCTAGGGTTTGTCCCATGCGATCGCTGTGTAAACTCAACCGCACTCCTGGATTATTAACAGTTGCACCTTCTGTAAAGCTGACTGTCTGAATTGTCTTCTCGCTGTAGCCTATCAGGGAAAGTCCAGCCACTTTTTTAGTATTTACTGAACCATCGGGCTTAATAAATAGATCGGCGCGCTCTAAGTTTCCTTCGGGGGTCATGACTTCCAGAAGTTCCCCCTCAACGCGAATCTGGTTATTAGGACCATTATCAGTACGTAGCAGGATAAGTCCTTCGAGTCCCAAGTGAATCACCGCTGCTGCTCCGGCAATAATCACAATTAGACCCAGATGGGTGAGAGCAAAGCCAATTTTCCGGGGGCCTCGCCAGGGGTAGCGAGATAAGGCGGAAACCCCTAAGTTGAGCGCGAGCAGAAACATTAAAGCACCAAACCAAGGACTTTTATAAATCTGAAGTTGTACGGTGGCTGAACCAACTTGAGCTTCATAAAAGGTCGCCCCGATTAAAATGGCGATAATGATGGTCAGCAAAGGAACTGCCAGTTTGATTGAGCCGAGAAAACGGAAAGCACGGTCATACATATAGCTTCTGTATTCTAGATTAGTTTATTATGGGATATTTTCTCGGAGGCAGAATAGGAGTTATTCTCTTAATATTATGAATAATTACCTACTTCGACAGTAGAGTATGCCATGAGATTCCTCCTGGTTGAAGATGATGCAACTCTAGCTCAAAACTTAGCCGATGCGATCGCTGAGCAACTCTATGTGGTTGATATTGTCAGCGATGGGGAAGCTGCCTGGCAGCAAATCGGAATTGTTGACTATGACTTAATTCTGGTGGATGTGATGCTTCCCAAGATAGATGGGGTTAGCCTGTGCAAGCGGCTGCGCTCCCAGGGCTTTCAGAAGCCGATCCTGATGTTGACTGCCCGGGACACCAGCACTGATGAAGTAAAAGGGTTAGATGCTGGGGCCGATGATTATGTCGTCAAACCCTTTGATTTGTCAGTGTTATTGGCACGGATTAGAGCCTTGCTGCGCCGGGGGAGTTCTTCGCCCCCGATTTTAGAATGGAGCAGCTTGAGTCTCGATCCCAGTACCTATGATGTCACCTACGCAGAGCAACCACTACACTTGACCCCCAAAGAGTATTCTATCCTGGAACTTCTCATCCGCAATGGTCAGCGGGTGCTGACGCGCAGTTCGATCCTTGAGCACGTTTGGTCTTTTGATAACCCCCCCTCAGAAGATACAGTCAAGGCTCACATCAAAAGCTTACGCCACAAACTCAAGGCTGTGGGGGCCCCTGATGATTTTATTAAGACGGTTCACAGTATCGGTTATCGCCTCAAATAAGTAGTAAGACAAGGGAACAGGGAACAGGGAACAGGGAACAGGGAGCAGGAAGCAGGGAGCAGGGAGCAGGGAGCAGGAAGCAGGAAGCAGGGAGCAGGGAGCAGGGAGTAGGGAGCAGGCAATAGGCAACAGGGAATAGGAACAGAAAACAGCTAACCCTAACACCTCACACCTCACACCTCACCCGGATTTTATATTTATGGCATGGTTGAATATGCCGAGTGGCAAGGTAACACATAGGGGTGTGAGTCTGGGGAACTTTTAACCTTGTCCGGTGTCTCCCCGTCTCTCCATCTCCCCGTCTCCCCGTCTCCCCGTCTTCCCGTCGACCGTGTCTAAGCGTGTTACTCTGTTTTGAACCATGCCATATTTATTTTTGCCTACCTACTTAACAGAATTTATGTTCAGATACTTAGCTCTCTTAACTTTTTTTTATAAAAATTTGTACATTGCTCTTATTTTTTTAGAAAAATAAACACAATCTTCCCGATTCCTTCCCGATTTCTTTTCCAAATTTTTAAGGTCTGAGAGTTAACTTGAGATAGGCATAAGAGCGTGTTTGAAAAGTTGTAGGGGCGTAGGCGTAGGCGGAGCCTTCTCGTAGAGTAACTTTCTCGTAGCCCGTAGTCTTTTTCTTACCCTGTTCCCCCTTCTCCGTTCCCCGTGCCCTGTTCCCTGTTCCCTGATCCGAAGTTCCCTGTTCCCTCAAAAAAGGGGTAGTTAACCCGGATTTGGTATAAAAGAAAGATTGGCAGGTGAAAAAGATGTATAGAAAATATATGAAATGGGACAAAATTTTGAATGAAAAAGCCGAAGAATTTGGTTGGTGGATAGAAATTTGTACTGCTAAGCCCATCTGTATATACTACTTTGGAGTTTTTGACAGTCGGGGGGAAGCAGAATTGGCTAAAAATGGTTATATTGAAGACATAGACAAGGAGGGCTCTGAATTGATTTCCATTCATATTAAGCGGTGTCAGCCCAAACAATTAACTATTTTTGGGAATGAATTGAAATCAAGTGATTTGAAGATTATTCCAACCGCTGTTGGATTCAATTGACAACTGATCACTGACCATTGAAACTTCACGAAGTTTATCAGCTACCTTACCCTTAGTTAACATCGCTTCTGCTTGAGCAAAACCAACTTCTAAATCGGAACAAACACCACAACGCCAGAGATAAAACCCGCCGTTATAGATAGCAGATGGCATCAGTTCGCAGGGTTTGCCTTGCAAGACATCCTGCATCTGCTCAATTAGCACAGATGTAGATTCGAGGGGGACATCCTTGCCTGCAAAGCCGTATTCACGGGGATGCAGGTGGAGGCGTTCAAAAAAGGAGTCCGAACCGGGTTTACCAAGTCCAATAATAGCGGTGCGATTGCGGGCAAGATCACAACTGCCTTCTAATCCTTTGATAGTGGTAAAATAGGTAACGCTCCTTAACTTAAAGGTTTCTCGGAAGCGGTCTTCTGTCGGGGGATGAACAAAGCCAGCGACAAGATGAGCATTTTCTAGACAGGGAGACCAGATTAATTCCAAAGTAGCAAAGGGAGGTCGTTTGCCAATTTGGTCGCGGTAGGGAACTAAGTCGTGAGAAAGTCGAAAATGCTGGGGCAGATAGACAAATCCTACTCCCGTTTTCTCTAGTAACTGCTGGGTTTGTGGGAGAGACAATTGGGAAAAATCCACCCCTAATCCTTGCCAGATTTCAATCAGTGGTACTCCATATTTAGTAGGCATACAATCGCCCCCATGCATTACTACTGGCACTCTTGCTGCTGCCAGGATCAGGACAGTAATTGGGGTTACTGGAGCAGTACGCGATCGCCCGTCATATGGATTCCCAAACACAATGACAGGTCCGGAAAAAGGCAGGTTATTTGCTTGTAGTTTGGGTCCCAACTCATCGTAAGCATCTAGCATTCCCGCCAGTTCAGCCGCTGTAGGTCTTTTAATTCGGTGCGCAATCATAAATGCTCCAATCTGTGCTGGGGTAGCTTCTTGCAACAGCATCATCCGCGTCGCTGCTGCTGCTTCCTGGCGACTTAAATCCTTACCCGTGTGGACGCCGCTGCCCACTTTTTTCAGTAATTCCCTAAAGGCATTGCTCATATTTGTTATCTGTTCTTTGTCCTTTGTCTATAATTTACCCATATGCCATTACCTAATCCCTAATCTCTAACCGACACAGGGGTTGATGAGGAGATTGTCTGCTGACTGTTAAATGGTGACTTAGCCAATTTCCGTACTAACTGGCAAAAGTGAGCAATCGGTGGAATTTGGAGGCGATCGCTGGTTGTTACCAGGACAACCTGACGGGTTAAGCTACTACTTGAGCTTGACTTGGGAATTGCCGAGGAAAGTAAATCTGGAGAATTGGCAATTGGTCGCACTGCCAGGCTTGGATCTGTGCGTGCTTCTAGCAAAGCCGCCTGGGGTAAGAGGGCTATTATTTCTCCTTGCCGCACAACCCCTCGGAAAGCATCTAGAGTATTCAATTCCATTACTGTTTTCAGGGTAACATCCTGGCGAGAAAACCACTCCTGCACCAGCCGTTGCATCCCGTAACCATCTTTAAAGACAACTTGCGGATAACCTACCAGTTCTGACCAAGGTACTTGTTCGTACTTAGTCAAAGGATGGTCTGATGCCATCAAAATTTCAATTTGCTCTTCGTAAAGAACCTCAACCACTATTTCTGGGGTGGCTGTTAAAAAGCGATTATTCATCACAATTGCCACATCCACCAAGCCATCTCGGAGAACTTTCAGGGCGCGATCGCTCCCCAACCCAGTCACGCGCAACTGAACTTCAGGATAGTCACGGCAAAATTGTTGCAATACTGGCGGCAAGTAGTGAGCACAGACTGAGTGAATTGCCGCTACGCACAGTTCCGGCTGTTTTCCCGCTAGTAAATCAGCGAATTCCTGGGTAGTATTTTCCCACTCCTGACAAATTTTACGAGCGCGGGGCAATAAGCGTTCCCCCCCCAGGGTCAACTTTGCCTGAGACGTTCGATGAAATAGAGGTAAACCCAGATCCTTTTCTAATGACTGAATTTGACGGCTGATGGTGGACTGTGTCACCCCGCATTTTCGCGCCGCCTGTCCAAAGTTTCCTGTTTCAGCAATAACCAAGAAAGCTTGCAACTGCTCAATCCGCATTATTTATGTCAATCAGATTACATTATGTAATAGTCATTTGACAATAACGGATTTGTTAATTGAGTTTGGTAGAGATTGATACACAACGTGTCAAAGCGCTCTCGTTAGATATTGCCAAGAAAAGCCCTGCTAGTACACCTCGGCATAAATTTGTGACCAGCTTGTCAGGGGAGGCAGGGGGAGCAGGGGAGGCAGAGGGAGCAGGGGAAGCAGGGGGAGCAGGGGAGCTTTCAAGGGTATGTTTTTAAGAATTGGGAACCATTGAGCATAAGCTCGACTTTATCAATTTGTCCATCGATGTAGTCGGCGATCGCAAATGCTCAATGGAGGTGCTTGACTGGCGTAAATAAAGCAGGGTAAGCGCTCCAGGACATAACGAGGAACTTTTACCATCTCGGTGGGTGAGGTAGAGATGGAAAAAGTACAAGACCATTAAAATTGGCGACCAGAAGCGATCGTAATAGTTTATTTGTCAATACCTTGTTATCCCAAATCCGGGTTAACTATCCCCTTGATGACGAGGGGAAATTGAACTATCTGTGATCGCTCAGAGGCACTGACTTACGTGCTCGATAAGTTTTT
>JBFRWF010000161.1:0-19546 GCA_051439465.1 Xenococcaceae cyanobacterium
CTTTGTTGACCTTGGATTATCTTTAATCTAGCTGAGAATTGGAATCATTTTTTTCATATAAGGGGTTGTCAAATTTCATTATAGCAGAAAAAATTGAAAATTTTTTCTTTTTTGGAGATGTCTAATGAATAACTTTTTCCTACAGATACTTGACAAGGCTTTAAGACTCGTCCCCAAACTAGGGGCAAGTTTATTGATTTTTATTGGCTTTTGGCTAGCTGCTGTTTTTTTTCACAAGATTATTATTCAGGTTGGCAAGCGGGGCAATCTGAATCCATATATTATCAAATTGAGCGCTCAACTGGTCAAGATTTCTATATTGATGTTTGGTCTAGTGACAGCGTTAGGAACTCTCGGAATTGATGTCTCAGCTTTAGTTGCTGCTTTAGGGCTAACGACCTTTGCTGTTGGATTTGCGTTTAAGGACATTCTCCAAAATCTGGTTTCGGGAGCCTTGCTCTTGATTCATCAGCCTTTCCAACGTGACGACCGAATTTCTGTAGCTGGGTTTGAGGGAAAAGTGATTAACATTGATCTGCGCTACACTACTCTTCAAGCTGAGGATAAAAAGATTTTGGTTCCAAATTCTTCTCTTTTCAGCAATACAATTTCTGTGTTTGAAACAAAATAAAATAAATTTAATTTGGAATGAGAGATCGCCTTTTGGAACGAGTTTGAGGAAAAATGGGCTACCAACTCTTAAGAAAACACAAGTATTTTCCTCCATCCATAACGTGGCGATCGCTGCGTTGGCGGCTTAAAGCGGGACACTTGGAGCGAAAAAGGGGAAAGTTGGGGTGAAGACAAAAAAGAGCTTTGCTCCCGAGTGCATAAATGCGATCTTTAAACTAGGAATGCCCAATCGTGAGGAGGTTGGGAAGCCCGCACTAACCCTACGGGTACAGCGCAGGGAAGATGTCACGGTAACCACTGAGGACGAAAGCCTACCAACGGTAGCTCCTCCAATTGCGACTCTCTTGGATCAGACGAATTATCAGGTGATGGTATGAGCAGCCAGAGACGACCACCGACGATCGCTTCCCCTGAATTCGTTGTCAATGGATCTTCTGTGTCAGGGGTATCGGCGGCGATCACCTGATCGAACAGTATTCCTAACCCATCGGGAGCCATACTAATCTCAATATTCCGATAATTGGATAAAGTCATTAGTGGTACGACCTTAGATGTTTTGAGGTCAATTTCCGCAAAGTAGGGTTGTTCCCGGTATTCTTCCCCATCTAGGAGCTGGGTTAGCAAACAGTAGAGATGGGTAGCGGTGGGATTAAACTGACAGTCAATAATTGAGCCGTTGGTGCTGAGGAGTTCTTTCTGGACATCCTTATTATTGACATAGAACAGCGATCGCGTGTAACGCAATTGCGGATTATCGGTGTTGAAATTCACCATCGCCGCCGCCGAGCCATCCCTAGAAAAACTGAGAATCCTGCCAAACTTGGGCAGAAAATCTAAAGGCTCAGCCCCAGATTCTAAGGAGAGAATCCCAATCCCCTCTCCCTGAGCAACCGCCAGGGTTTGACTGTCCGGCGCAATCAAAAATTCTCCTCCCCGCGTATTTAGGCGTTCCGGCTTGGCACCTGCCTCGATCGCCCACAGATCAAAATCAGTTGTATTTTGCCGATTTACCCGTTGGACAACAATCGTCTGTCCATCCTGTGACAAGTCGAATTTATTATTTTGGTAATCCTTATTATCTAAAACCAGCTCAATTTCGTTGGCTGGGTTCACAGAATCTGCTGGTTCTGAAGAGTTGGGATTCACTCCCGTCTTCACTGTATAGAGTTTTAATGCCCGTATGCCCTCCATCCCGCTACCTCTGTCAGCAGCAGAGAACAAAATCCGGTCGCCCTTGGGATAGAATTTGAAGTCCATAACTACCAGGTTGGGAGGCGTGAGAATCGTTTTTCTTTCCTTACTCAAGTTGTAGAGGATTAACCTTCCATGTTCGTCTCCCTGACTGCCTATGTAAGCAAAAGCGCGATCGCGGGTACTAAATTGACCGAAAAATGGTTTAATTACCTGTCCTGGATCATCTTGTGCTGTGAATTGCTCTCTTGCTCCGCGCAGATGCACTTGATAGTTGGTACCATAGGGCGCTGGTGATGCCAGAGTATAGGCAAGTCGCCGTCCCGCCCAGCTAATTTTACCGGGCAGAGGCAGATTTTCTTCCTCACTAGCAACCACGAGATTTTCTTCCACACTAGCTCGATCCATCGGGCGGTCAAAGGTAAGGATAAAGGCAGTATCCTCCCCCCCCACTTGTTTACTCTGCCAGCTAAAATCCCGGACGCGAGGCCCAGTGCGTAGGAAGCAATCAGTACCGCAAGTTTTACCCCCCCATCCCAATAGCCCAATTACCAGACTTAGGACTAACATCAGGGGGAGGGAAATTTTATCAATTGGTTGTAAGAATTGCTTGGTCATTGATCACTCGCTAGACTACGTCGCTGCTCCGCAGAGCGCTCAAAATCAAAGGTCATGGATTCAAAAGTCATTTAATAATCATAGGGATCTTCTGGGGTGGGAATTTTTTTCAGGGAATTAGCAGCAAGGATCAGTTGGCGTTTATCTGAGGGAGTTTCCGTCGTTGTTGTGCCTTCAACAGGTAGGATTTGGGCAATCATCTCCCCTTCAATTTCTAGCCACGTATCCGGCGGATAGGCGTCGCGGCTCTGATTGAGTTTCACCGGTATCCCGACAGGATAGGCATCCACAGCACAGCAGGTAATTACAAAACGAGAAATTAACAGATAATTATCTGGAAGTTGGGGTAAATGGACAACAAATCCTTGGACTTTCGCTTTTTGTCCCGTATAGGCGTCGGGTTCAGGATAAGCATTGAGGGTTCGCACCCAATCAATCAGCGATCGCTCTTCCGGTTTGGTTGAAGTGCGAAAGGCTTGGGGTTGCGATCGCGTCAAGGGGAAAGACTCAGTCACCCCTCGCTGTAGTGCTGTTTGGCTAGTCAACACCTTAGGGGCAATCAAAAAACCCACAATAGCCGCCACCACCAGCAATCCACTACCCCAACCTGGAGCAAATAGGGTGATGTGCTGCACAGTTTGTCTTTGTCCTGATTCCGAAGCCCGATTTCGCCGTTCCTCCAGCAGTTGCCAAGCTTTAAAGCCACTCAAAATCAACAGAGTGATGCTGGTAACGAAGACAAGCCAAAAATAATTGGGGTGAATCAGTAATTTTAACTGGCCAGTGACCCAATATTTCAGGAGCAACGCACCCCAAGCTAAAAGTGCCAGAACATCTAGCCAGGGCAAAATAATTTTGGATTTGAGATTTGGGATTTTGAATTTTAAACTCATCTGCAATCTGCAAGGGAAGTCGGACTGCACAGATTAAAAGAAATAGCTATGGCAAAGAGCCAGGATAAAAGTGAGCTGAGCTGCCAAGGCAAATAAATAAATAATCATCCTCGGTTTGAAAATCGATAGCATTAAGCCTACACTCTTAATGTCAATCATGGGGCCAAACACCAGAAATGCCAGCAACGAGCTAGTGGTAAACGTTGAAGCAAAGGAAAGGACAAAAAAGGAATCCACCGTTGAGCAAATCGACACCAGGCCTGCCAAAAGCATCATGGCGACTATGGAACTGATTGTCCCTTGACCGAGGTTGAGGACAAGTTCTCGGGGGACAAATACCTGAATGGAAGCAGCGATCGCACTTCCTATAATCAACATCCCCCCCAACTCCCGCAACTCCTGCACCACATTGTCTAGAAACGGACGCAGTCGTTCTTCTAACGGTTTTGGTCTGGATTTGGCTGCCACAGAAGTTTGTGGAATTGCTTCATCCATCCGCAGCGGTTGTCCAGGACGACTCAGTAAAAACGTACCCGATTGTAATAGGACGGGCTGTAGGGCTACTGGTTGTTTTTCCCATTGGGGTTTCCTGACTTTCAGGGGGCGAGACATCAGGATATTCAGGCGTTTTGCCAACAGGGGTTGCAGTATAGGTCGTGCATCTTTTTGCACGCTGAAGACGCAGCCGATAACCGTGGCAATACCCAAGGAAAATAGCACCCTCAGAACCACGATTTCTGGCTGTCCTCGAAAAGCCACCCAAGTTGACCAAACCACAATCGGATTAACCGTTGGAGCTGCGAGTAAAAAGCCAATCGCCACCGATGTCGGCACCCCCTGCATCAGCAATCGCCGCGCTACCGGAACATTACCGCACTCGCACACGGGGAACAAAAACCCCATACAACTGCCCATAAAAGACCCCAGAATTGGATTTCGGGGCATATTAGCAATTAGCTTGCGCTCGTCGATAAAGAATAGCAGCCCACTAGAGAGCAAAACCCCCAGCAATAAGAAAGGCATTGCTTCAACTAACAGGCTCAAGAACAGGGTGAAGGCGTTGTGCAGTTGATTCATAGTGACCGCTAGTCAGGCTTGTTTTCTAGTGGGAGGGCAATTGAAAGAGAGAGAACCTCATCTTTGTGTTTTGTCTGACTAGACTTTTTAATATACCTTAATGTTCCTAATGGGTGAAAATTATTTGCTCGCTCAAGTCAGGCTAAGTTCCTCAAACTCTGTATTACCATACATCATGTTTCGGTCTACCGCTGAGAGGATTTTATTGTTAGCGGCTTCAGAAAATAGACACTGGCACACCAACTGAGCCACATCAGCGCGATGAATTGTCCCAGCAACCTTGTAGTCTTCCGTGACAAAGCCGTTACCTGTTGTTGGTTCCGATTTTAATCCACCCGGTCGAATCACGGTGTAGGTTAATCCACTGTCAATTAAGTGTTTCTCTGCCTTTTCTTTTTCTGCTAATACTGCTCTCAAGGTTTCCATCGCTTGCGGCGGTAGGGCAACAGCACTCTCCCCACTGCCAATGGAAGAAATGAGGATAAACTTGTTCACTCTCGCCTTTACAGCGGCATCGATGAGATTCTTGTTGCCCAAATAGTCTGCTCTCTCTCCATCTTGAGGTAAACCACCAATGGTGCTAATAACAGCCTGAATCGGTTCATCCCCCAAGAGCGCTCTCTCGACAGCGGCAATATCTAGGGCATCTCCCATTGCCACTTTAATTCCCATTGCCTCCAATTCCGGGCGAGTCTCCTCTGAGCGCAGTAAGGCTTTCACCTTCTGGTTTTGTTCCGTCAGGTATTTAGCGATTTCTCGACCAACTCCTCGACTTGCACCTGCTAGAAAAATGTAGGATTCATCTGTCATATTGAGTTTCTCCGCACAACTTTATCATCAAACTCTTCAAGACTGGTGTGCCATCCAGATCAATCATTATATAGCAGTCCTCTAAAGGGTTGTGAATCAAAACGCTATTCAAAAGGCAATAGGCAACAGTGCGCCCAGCGTCGACGTTGTCGGCTGGGCGCAACAGGCAACAGGGGGTAAAGGTTCTGAGACTATCCACTTAAGCCGGGACAGTAATCAAAAGGGAACTTCGGATCAGGGAACTTCGGATCAGGGAACTGCGGATCAGGGAACGGGGAACGGGGAGATGGGTTGATTCATTCAATTTTCTGATTAAAGCAATAATCAGTTCTAATCTTTTTATATATGTTTTGATTTTTCACGACTCATTTAGGACTGCTATTGTAGCGAGTTAGAAGACAATCAGGGTTGACACTCCCCCGCTTAAAAGACCTTATCATAGGGGTAGTGACAGCTTGGAGATTAAACTGCCGCAATGCCTACTTACACCGGAATTTCCAGCGAAGCCTTCAGACACCCTCTCGATCAACAAGCCGAACAAGCTTTACGCAGTGTCCCTGGATTTGATCTACTTGCTAGTAGCTTTGTGGAATATCTCTACGAACGCCCCCAGCAAATTTATCTCCTGGGCAATAACATTCAGGTCGGACCGCGCCAATATTCCACCCTCTACGGCATATTTCGGGAATGCGTGCGAGATTTAGACATTTATCCAGAACCAACCCTATACGTCAATCAAAGCCGCGAAGCTAATAGTTATGCACTTGGACACGAACATCCTTATATTGTCTTCAACACAGACTTATTAGACTTACTCAGCGAAGCGGAAATTCGCACAGTACTAGCCCATGAATTAGGACATATTAAATGCGATCACACCATCCTGATTCAGATGGCAATTTGGGCGATGGGTGCCGCTTCTCTACTGGGGGAAATCACCTTGGGATTGGGAAATCTAATCACTACTGGCTTGATTTATGCCTTCTATGAGTGGCGGCGCAAGGCGGAATTATCTGCAGATCGGGCAGCAATGCTGGTGATGGATGACCTAAACCCAATTATGCACACGATGATGAAACTTGCTGGTGGTAGTATTAAGTATGCCCATGAGTGCAATCTCAAGGAGTTTATCCGTCAATCGGAGAACTATCAGAAACTAGATGAAGACAGCTTAAATCAACTCTATAAGTTCTTAATCTATAATGGGGTCAATGGTACTTTTCTCAGCCATCCTTTTCCCGTAGAACGCCTGCACTATATTCGGGAGTGGGCAAATTCAGAGGAATATCGCCAAATTTGCCAGGGCAATTATCGACGTGTAGGAGCAGAGGGTTCAGTGGAGGTAGACTCTTCCGAAAGTGAGAGTGAGGCGGAGGTTCTGCGGCGGCAAATTGAGGAACTGCAAGCGGAAATAAATCGCGTCAGATCACAGAAAAATTCACAGCAATAATGATTTAAGATCAGAAAGTTCAGGAAAGATGAATCTCGTTGTACTTAGCAGTAATGTTATAGTTAATCGGGATTTGGTATTACTTTTGCCTTTTGCCTTGGAGCGTTCCCGAAGGGTGGCGAAGCCTAGGGAGTGACCAAGCCAGTCCCGCAGCAGCCGCTTCTGCGAGAATACTGACCACGCGAAACAAGGCCACAACAGTGAGGATAATACCTGCAGGAAAATTTTGCTTGTCTAGGGCGACGATCGCTGTAGTTTCAAATACTCCTAGACCCCCAGGTGCTCCCGGCACAATTAATCCCAGTAGCCAAGCAAAGCTAAAAACACTGAGCAACTGAGGAATTTGACTAGGAGTAACTGCTGTCAGCGCCATTAAAGCGAACAAAAATCCAGTACCTCGCAGTAATAAAAAGCCTAATTCCCCCAACAAAGGCAACAAGGGATATTGTTTAATCTCAAAGGTGTCAGCGTCGGCGGTATTGCCCTTTAAGCGACTTAACAAGTGCATTACTGGATTGAGAATGCCCGGATGAACTCCAAGCAAAACCACAGTTAAACTGAGAATTTGTAATCCCCAAGTGCGGGCATCTGAAGCCGTTGCTATCCAACCCAGTCCACTGCTAGTCAAGGCAATTAATAAAGCAGCAGCAGCCATCAAGAGAGGTTCTAGCAAGACGCTAAGACTGGCAGCTCCTAGAGAACCACCAGCACGGGAAACTGCCGAAATGCGACCATAGAAGTGCCAGACATTACCCGGTAAATACTTAGCAATGTTGGTTATTAGGTATACTTGGATTGCCCACCCCTGTCGGACTGGTTGCTTGAAGGTTTTGAGGATCCACGTCCATACTATGCCAGACCAAGTGTGAGATAGGAGAGTGATTGCGAAGGCGATCGCCAGCATCAGCCATCCTTTTGTCTCAATCCGCACTGCTGCTACTTCTTGCCAGTGGTATTTAAATGCTTTGAGAACAAAAAACAGCGTTCCACCGAGAATCACCCAGCGCAAATAGGGTTTGATAGCTGACAATATTTTCTTCATGTACTCGGCGATTTAAGGTTTATAGAAGATTCTTAATCCCATAAATGTATCTATAGATACAATTCAATGAGTTTTCTAGGTTGCAGCTTGATACAGATATGGTCTTTTGTATTTGAAAATTAAGCCCAAAAATAATATATATTAGTAGTACGTAAAAACGTACAGACGAAAAGAGGAAGCTGGCAAAAACGGAGTAATTTGTTCATGAATAAACTAATATCTTGGCTAAAATCCATACGGATCGGGCAAATCCTCACAGTCTTTCTTGCGGTCATCTTACTATTTGTCAGTACCGCTTGCAGTGGTGCCCTGCAAAGTATAACTACCGAAGACGTACCAGAGGAAGTCACTGAAAGTGTAACCACAACAGAGACAGAAGCCCTAGAGGAGGAAGCTGAGCAGACTTCCATAGAAAATCCAGTAGAAACCATGGAGGAGGTGGTTGAGGAGTTTGAGGAAAGTCTCACGCCAGAAACCGAAGAGATAACTGAGCAAGTGAGCGACTCTGGGACTGAATCTGAAGAGGTTATCGAAGAAGTGAGCGACTCTGAGACTGAATCTGAAGAGGTGATCGAAGAAGTGAGCGACTCTGAGATTGAATCTGAAGAGACCCTTGAAGAAGTCGAGCTAACTGCTCAAATGTAAGCACAAATCAAATTTATCCCCGAATCGCCCTAAAAGCGGAAGGGGCTGGTTGACCAACCCTTCGGGCAAGGCAGAAGGCTCCTGGGCAGTAGGCAAGAGGTTTATTTGACCTCTTGCCTACTGCCTTCTTTCGGCAAGAGGGAAAACTATCAGTTTATCTATATTATCAACTTGCCCTGGAAATCACAGTCAAATATGGCGATCGCTACTTTTGTACGGGCTCCTACCATCAGTTGGGAAGGGTTGCCGAAGATTCTGGGAAATATGAGGAGGCTAATTCCCCTACAAATTTAATATTTACTTTATAAATAGCCTCTTACTCTGTTTCTTTTTCAGATAGGTTCACAGGTGCTTCAAGGATTAGAGCTGCTCGGTATTTTCCTGGTTTTAGATCAGAATGTATTTCTACAGTTAGCTGGCCATCAGGAGTAACAATGGCTTCAACTTCAATAGTTTTCATTGTGACATATCTAACTCCATTATCACTGGGAATTTTGACGATAGGTTCCCTCTGTTGAGGAGAGGGATGGGAATATCTTCCCCTCGCTGTTTTGCTCAAATCGTATCCTTCGAGTATTTCTGAGTAATCAGAAAGCATTTCACAATTATCATGGGAATGAGTCGTATTGTTCGTGACATCCTCCCACCGCTAAATCAAAGATTGTAGCGGGGGCTTCCAAATCTCACGATCTGGATTTCCTGGTTTTTCCCTTCGACACCCTTGGGGGCTCGTCGAGGAGTTTCGACACTTGCCTAGGTTGAGTCTCACCTCAACCTAGGGTGTTGAATCTGTGGGAAAAGTTGCCAAAGTAATTCATGCACTTTTTCTGTCAATCCTCCATGAGACGCTTATCCCTACCGGAAGACTCGGAAAGCTTGCGCTCCGAAGCGAAGCGAGTATCGCCATCCCAAAACTGCGGGCTCGCGAAGCGAGTGCCTGCGGCAGCATTACCCCAAAACTGCGGGCTCGCGAAGCGAGTGCCTGCGGCAGCATTACCCCAAAACTGTGGGCTCGCGGAGCGAGTGCGGTAGGCAGCGTTACCCCAAAACTGCGGGCTCGCGGAGCGAGTGCCTGCGGCAGCGCGTGAGTTCGATGCAATTAATCCCTCTGAAATTAATGCACGGCAAGGCTTATAGTCTAATACCATTTGGGTAAGACTTTGACATAAATGCGCCCCGACTCTCAGAGATTTTTTAGAGATTTTTTCTGCTGGAAGTCTTGTGAGATAAACGGTACTGTGTTAACTTTTATCTAGTCCCGCGATCGCGACCCCCATTCCCCTGCCTCACGGGGGAAAAATTTACTAAAAACTAGCGCCTGATAGGAAAAAGTTATGTCAAACTTTTTGAGGTTATTTTTTCCAACGACTGGAATTGGATTTGGATTTCAGTGGCGGGCGAATTGACACAACTGTCGGCTGGTTTTGCTCAGTTGTTCAATGACTAATTTTTCGGAGATAAGCACACTTTCCCCCTTATACTATATTTTAATTACCCTCAGAGCCAAAGGGTCGTTTTTGTAATATTTATTCAGAAAATAGGGTTGTCAAACTGTCAACTAGAGAGCTACAATTATAGTAGGAGATTGTTGTCTCGCACTCGGTGAGCCCAGTAGAGCTGACTACCAAGCATTTCAGCAGTTCTATGGCCTCTTATGGCCGCTATGTTCCTTGGTCTCTAGAAAATGATGCCTATTACTAGAGTGTTGACTTTCAAGCTAATTAAGGGATAAAATTTCCAGCTGAATCTCTGTGAGGAGTTAAGCCTTGAAATGAAAGAATATTAAAGCTCGGAGAAAAGATTAGTTAACTGGTTCTATGAAAGCCGAGAGAACTGGAAAGAAAGAGCCAGGTTAAAACAAAAGAAACTAAGAGCAGCTGAGATAAAAATAAGAGACCTGGAAAATAGTCGAGAATTTTGTCAAGAAAGAGCCAAACAAGCCGAAAAAAAACTTCTCCAGCGAGAAAAAGTCCTCAAACAAGGACAAAAAAAGGGGAGCCATTAGCTGAAATCAAAACCAAAGGACATCATTATCCAGTTAAAGTTATTAAATTATCAATCGAACAAATAATCATTAGTGGCCATGTAATTGATGTAGAAACTTTAGGGGAATTAGTCTTTACTGTCGATGTCAATCAACTCAAAAAAATATGGTCTTTTTCGGGAAAAAACCATGAGAATGCCGAAGAATTAAAGTCAACTTTATCCCGAAAATTAGGCCAAGCAATCAGCCCGGAAAATCGGGAAGCAATTATTCGAGCTGCTAGTCTAGGTCAAAGGCGATTTGACGAAAAGTTAGGCTGGTTGAAGGAATATAAAGATTCCTTAATTAAGTGGACTAAAATGTTAGAAATAACGAGAAACATTGAGAGCAAATTAAAAAGAGAGGGACTTCATAAGCAGTCATTACCTGAATTGGAGAAATTCTTGACTCTTGACTCTATTCCTGCTAATGTCGCTAATTTATGCCAAAAAATCCGAGATTATCTGTTCAAACAGACTGCTGTCATTCAAGATGATACATTCTTCTTAGCCACTTCTGATGTTCTTGAATCACTCTTCGGTAAATATAAGTTTTTTTCTCGCAGATGTCCTCTTCAAGAATTGGGACGGATGATTTTAACCATTCCTTTAGCTACCCTGAATTTCACGGTTGATTTAATCAAACAAGCCTTGGAAACTATCACGTCTGTGGATGTTAAAACTTGGTCAGACCAACTTTTTGGGCCATCCACGCTCTCGAAAAGAAAAATGGTTTTTTCCTCCCTTGAGAGGATTGACAGAAAAAGTGCATGAATTACTTTGGCAACTTTTCCCACAGATTCAACACCCTACCTTCGGGGGGGAACGGGTCTTGAACCCTAGACCACGTGGGAAATTACGGAATCTCCACTCATTTGAGCAACTTAACCGTCGCCCCTCCCCAACTAAGAAGAGTCGGCACCCCTGTTACCAGGGGATACCTCTCGTACAAAACCGGACATGCAACTTTTGCTGCATCCGGCTCCTAGCAACACTATCGAGTCGAGACCCGTTTGCTCACGTGAATGTCCATATAGTGATGACATTCGCGATGTAAAACTTCAAGATTGGACGGTTTCCAATTAGCGTGGTTTCCATCTCGGTGATGAAGTTCCAGGAAATCTCCTGGCATGAAAAGAGTTAGGCACTTAGCACATCGAAATTCTTGCTTTCGAATTTGTCTGGCTGTCGGTCCGTCATAAAGTTTGTTCTCCCGCTTAGCCCAGTAAGCCATGTCTCCATCATAGGGAGATTTATTCCCCTTGACCTTGACAAATTTATTAACCTTCCACTCTACATGTGGAAAGGCTTTTTCTATGGCTTGATCTGTTTTTGTACGAGAGTAGGATTTATGAGAGTTTATTTTCTTCCATGTCCTGTGGTTTGTGTGCCACAAATGGTGTTTTGACATATCACAGTATCTGTGATAGTTTCTCCACCCACGGACAATTAACCCAATCCTCTTTATTCTGGACTCTAGCTTAACTTTGCTATTGGCTAGGACTGCTTTAATCTTCTTTTTAACGTTGTCGTAGTTCTTCTGGCTTGGGACGCTGATGAATTTACCATTATCCTTTACCCTGAAGTTCCACCCCAGAAAATCAAAGCCGAAGGTCGCTTTTACAAGTTTTGTCTTGGCTTCTTTAACTTTTAATCCTCTTATTGCTAGGAATGAGTCGATTTTTGCCCTTAGTTTGTTGGCGTCTTGTCCCGGTTTCAATATATAGACCAGGTCATCAGCGTATCTGATTCCCCTTATTTTTGGGTCTATATCTTCTAATCCGTTTATGGCAATATTGGCGAGAAGAGGGGATATTACCCCACCTTGAGGTGTTCCAGATTCGGATGTCGGGAACTCTCCTCTCACTCCAGCTTTGATGGCTCTGAGCAGACCCATTAGGGCAGGTTTTGGCATCTTAATTTGGCTCATTAAGAATTTATGGTCGATAAGATCGAAACATTTCTCGATGTCCATCTCAAGAACGCTTTTGGTTATTCCGTTAACCTGACTATTCAGATTTGAGAAGAGCATTTTCTGCGCATCCCAGGTACTCCTTCCGGGTCTAAACCCATAGGATTGGGGACTGAAGTTAGCTTCAGCAGCTGGTTCTAATGCATATTTGAGCAGGCATTGATAGGCTCTATCGCCTATCGTTGGTATGCCTAATCCTCTCTTTGAATTGTCAGCTTTTGGAATCCATACCCGCCTTAATTTTTGGTGCTGCCACGTCTTCCAACCTTTGTATAACTCCTCAACTAGGTCAAGGCGTTGTTTGGGGGTTAGAGCGGTTTTCCCATCAACTCCAGCAGTTTTCTTACCACTATTAAGTTGTGTGACTTGACGCACAGCTAAAAACTTAGCGGCTCTACTTCCCAGTAAGAGGCGTTGTAGGCTTTTGACTAGCTTGTAGTCCCCTCTTTTTTGAGCTGCGAAAATTCTCTTCTGTAGGCGAAAGACAATCTTGCGAAATTTCTTCCACGGTAATTGCTTCCAGACTTCATTCGGTTTTTGCTTCCTTTGCATAAGTCTTAATCTCCAGATTTTGAATTTTGTTTGTGTTGCCGCAGGCAGTTTTTGCCTGCATCTTACCCGGTTCTTTCCGGTAAGGGGTTATCACGCCCTCCACTATCCCTTCGACCTATTGGGATAGAAGTCGGAACCGTTTTTTCTCGTTCCAAATAGATGATTTATTTGAAGTTTTAGGTGTCACCATTTCACCCACCATCATCTCAGGAAAGCCGATGACACATAAAAATCTCGGCGAGATTATAGATGGTTGAATCCTCTCGATTTACCTCTCAGATAGAGGAACACTAGTAGGATGCTTTTTTCGGTGATTCGCTTGGCATATGCCGACTGTTCACCATGACTTCTCCCCCTTAGCACCAGGGAACCTTATCTGCTTCAGTCTCTGATTGCGCCCTGCTTCCAGCTTCATCTTGGTTGATAAGACCTCCATGTGGACAGTTCGGGAGTCTGGTTTTCCTGACCAGGTAGGACTAAGATTCTTTTAAATTTGTTAATCCCTACTTTCTTTGACTTTTGTCTGGGTAGGGGAATCCGCACCTACATCATCTATTTAGTTGTCAAGGTTCGTTAGAGTTTTTGTCTCTTTCGTCGGGAATCGCTTCCCTCCTTGCCCTAGTTTATTTGGCGGTTCTGACCCGCTTATTAGCTAGGAACGAGCCGCACTTATGTACTAGTTGGCAAGTTGTTCTGAGCAACTATTATCGAAAAGTTGACGAGTTGAAAATCCTCTGTCTGCATTGTTCTGTATGACTTTCAGCCTTTTTGTGACGGGATGACTAAGTAACTGGAACGTAAATCTATTTCATCAAGTGCTATACTTACATTAGGAAAAATAAGTATTACATCTAGTCGAACTTCAATAATCTTAATCATCCTCAAAAAGGTTCTTGCATTAAAGTTGAACCAATACGGGATCTCAAAGCAATCAACCAGATTAAGACAAACCTAGCTGATAATCCCCGTAACTTATGTTTATTTGTTTTAGGTATAAATACTGGTTTACGTGCTTCTGAGTTGTTGTCCATTCGCGTATTCCAGGTCAGACATTTGAAGCACAGCGATACTTTTGAGATTAAACAGCCAAAAACCCAAAAATACCGGAGAGTGGCGGTAAATGGTAAGGTGGTAAAGGTAGTACGGAATCTTCTGACAGCGCGATCGCTCTCAGATGAAGATTTTTTGTTTTTGGGGCAACGTGGCGTCCTGACGGTTAGCACCGTTAGTAATCTAGTAAAACGCTGGTGTCGAGATGTCAGACTGAAGGGAAATTACGGCAGCCATACCCTGAGAAAAACTTGGGGCTACTGGCAACGAAAGAATGGTGCTCCCCTACCTTTACTCATGGAAGCGTTTGGACACGCCAGTCAGAAACAAACCCTTGATTATTTGTGCATTCAAGCAGAGGAGATTACTCAGCTCTATACATTAGAGTTGTAATTATCTGGTCACGCCATCGGCTGAACCCCTTACTGCACGGTCAAGTTTCAGTCTTCTTTGATGTAAGTCCAGAATTAACAATCATTTGTTCGGCATTGTTAGCTCCATAAACATGACTCAGCATCTCCTTTATCCACTTAACATTAATACCTTCTCCAGACATTTGTTCTAATCTCAAATCATGCAGCCATTCTAATACTTGTGTTTCTATCTCTGGATAAACCTGTCGCACTACTTGCATGAATTCAGAGTTCCCCCCCAAAAACCCGTGGTCGTCAACCGTTGTTAGTAATCCCCAATCTCCATTTACAGAACATAAACAAAAGTCTAAGTGGGATATATTCAGCCGTGTCCAGACTCGCTTTGAACTACCCGGAGGGGCCGCGAGCGCATCTACTAACTCCGATTGAGAAATATAAGCGTAGCGGTTTTTTTGAGGACCGCCATAAGTAACGATATCTCCTTCCCATACTGATACCAGATAACATCCCGGCTCGCTAATAGATTTAGTAGCCTGAGAAAGAGCCTCTGCTAGCTGTCTTTCCCAATAAATACTTCTTTCAAGATCACCCCCGATAGGAAAATATAGAACAATCCGTTCTTCTACGTTCTGAAGAAAGGGCTTGGTCATATCATTACCTACAAATACTCTGCGGAGCATAGGTTCTACTTTTTGGATAAATTCTTCTTTTGTAAGAATGTGCATTTTTAAGAACTCCTGCCATCAGTTTAGCTATGCCTGAAAGAACCATTTTCTAGACTTTTTGTCAAATCCGAGGAACGGGAATCCGAGGAATGGGAATCCGAGGAATCCGAGGAATAGGAATCCGAGGAATAGGAATCCGAGGAATGCTGAAAGGTGTTTTCTTTCCAGGTTGGGCTTCTACTGTTAAACCGTTTCGATCAAAAGAAGGGTTTGGTAGAGGATTGGGACACGGGGTACTATTATTCCATTCAAACTTAATTCTCAATTGTACAGCTTTATGGTAGTCCCGTTTCTCGCAACATTTTTTCAGCGGCATCTATTCCGTAGACGTGGGTTAACAATTCTGGCAGCCACTCTAATGTAAGACGCATACCAGCTGCTTTACTAAGTTGAAAGTTTTTCAGGAAGTCATATACTTGCCTATCCAAGTCTGGTATAACTTGATAAACAGCTTCAATAAACTCCGGCGAACCACCAAGCATCCCATGATGTTCGTGAGAAACCATAAGTCCCCATTTGCCTTGACCTGAATATATAACATACTCTGACAAAAGCTTGATCTTCTCAATCAGTTTGTTGTTCCCTGAGGAACAACAATAAAATTCATGTAACTGTAATAGAGGAATGTAGCAGTGATTGGGTTCTTTTTCATCTCGCCATAATTGTGTCAGATAGCAGCTCGTGTCTCCTAAACTAGACGCTGCAGCAATTAAAGCATCTATAAGCGGCGTTTCAAGATAGTTATAACATGGATATATGATTATTCGTCCAGTTATATTTGGGGAAAAAGGCTCTTCAAATGGATCGTCATTTACAAAGACTCGTCGGAGAATCGGTTCTGCTTCAGCTTGATATTGTGCTTCTGATAAAGTATGCATACCACTAGTTTCTCATCATTCGCTCATTTTAAAAACCTAGTCGCTAATTAATGGAATAAGAGTTTTCGCTATCATAATTCTAAATGGCTCAAAAATTTGAGCGAACGGTGAGCAGTTTGTTTGACGCAGGACATGAAAAGGAGAGAGTTGAGTCTAGATTGCTCTTCTCCAAGGATTGGGAATTTTTAGAGGTATTGGAATTCTGGGTATATTTTCCCACCAAGGAGTTGGAGCTGGAGTAGGGGGAGGAGCTGGGGCTGGAGTCGGAGTCGGCAATGGACTAGCAGGAGCATCTTCTAATGTTGGTTCTGGGGATGGTATCAAAGCAGGGATAGCTGGACAAGACGTATAACTTTTGTCGTCTAAGTATTCAAACTTTACTTCTGTAGCATTTTCATGACCTGGAGTTTCGTGACGTGTTAATACACCACTTCTTCTTTCCCGTTGAAGCTCTATCGTTGGATCTGGTCCACTAGTCCCTACAGGTCGGAGGATACCTCTTCCTCCAGGACCTTTTAGCGGTCCAAGAAGCAGCCAAGGTACTGTACCTCCTGTGGAGGTAAGATTCCTAGATTGACGTGCCCCTGGCTCTGTTATCAGATAAAACCAAGTTGTTGCGCTTATAAATGCTGTTTCGTAATTAGGAGATGCTGGATATCTGTAAATGCTAGATCCTGGACTTCTAGGTTGAGCAGTATTTAGGAGTACTATCAGTTCAACAGATGTCATCCCAGAGGGATCGACACTATCTAATGGTCGGTTGGCAACATACCCATACAGATTGGTATCCCCACCGGCGAAACTAATCGGGTCTTCACTGATAAACCGGCCTACAGAAGGGTCGTAATACCGCGCCCGGTAATAATACAGCCCAGTCTCTTCATCAAATTCCCGTCCTGTGAACAAATAACGAGTATCAACCGTAGGATTCGTCTGTGAAATGATATTCCCAAACGAATCATAGGTGAAGTGATTTACCACTTCCCCACTGTTATCCACCAAATCGCGAACAGTGCCCAGATGGTCAGTTAAATGCCAAATTACATCACCACTAACATTTTCCTGAGCCAGCACTTGGTCAACACGAGTACCATGCAAGTAACGCTTGTCAAGAACTGTTTCACCTAAACTAGAGACACCATCTACATCCACAAAGTCCAAAATTACATTGTCTTGGTCATAGACGAAATAGGTAATCACTCCATCGACCCCGTCTAGGGGATTAGTGTCCACCGCCTTGGAGATGCGACGGTTAAAAGCATCGTAGGTAAACTCAACTCGCTGTATTTCAACTCCTGAAGCATCCTTATCAATAACAGCAACCAGCCGATTGCGATAATCCCACTCAAACTCCTGTACTAACCCAGTGGCAATTTCTGTCTGACGAATCAGATTGCCTGACAAGTCATAAAAGTAGGTGTAAATGCCGTCCGATTCCAGGCGATTATTTAGACCAGTCACATAGCCGCTGTCGTGCAGACTAGAAGTGATCCGATTACCATTAGCATCGTAAGTATAAGACTCATCAGGATTACTCAGATCAGAATGATCGGCGCCAATCAACTGGTCGCGCTGATCGTAAGTATAGTCAGTAGACCCATCAACATCAGTAATCTGGGTAATGCGGCTAGCCGCATCATAAACAAAGTCATAGAACGCCACAGTTGAAGTAGTATTACTGTGGGTCAGATTCTCAAGACGATTGAGGGAGTCGTAGGTGTAGTTACTACCCACCACCAACTGAGTACCATCTAAGTCAGCATAGCGATTGAGAGATTCCAACTGACCAATGACATCGTAAGTGAAGTCCACCCGCTTGTCAGCCACGTCATCCCCCGTCTGGGTAATCTGGGTAACCCGATCCAGTTCATCATAGGTATAAGCTGTGTTCCCCCCAGCAAGTCCATCAATGGTGTCACTGACTGAAATCAAATTGCCGTCGTTATCGTAGGCATAGGTAAGAACGACATTCGGCACGCCAGTGGTGCCAGCATTATCCACTGTAATGAGGCGACCATTAACATCATAGCCAAAACTATAAGTAGAATCCGGGTCAGTAACAGCAGTTAGCTGATTAGCAGCATCATAGGTAGAAGTGATAGTGCGGATAATATTGCTCGACTCATCAAGCCAGTTTTCTTGGGTTTGCCGATTGAGAGCATCATAGGTAAACGAAGTTAGGCGACCATTGCGGTCAGTGGTGGCAATCTGGTTGCCTACCCCATCATAGACCGCATAGCGGGTGGCGCCCAATTCATTAGTCTCGGAGATAAGTCGGTTTCGAGCATCATAGGCAAAGGTGGTGGTGTTTCCTACCGAGTCAGTTACAGCCACAATGTTACCCAGATCGTCATATGCTGTAATGGTGGTTCCATTTAGGACATCAGTGACAACAGTTTGTCGATTGAGAGCATCATAGGTGAAACTAGTCGTGTGTCCATTTGCATCAGTCTGGGCAATGACGTTGCCGACCTTGTCGTATTCTGTCTGTATAATGTTGCCAAGAGCATCAATCACCGCAATCCTTCGCCCCAGATCGTCGTACTCAAACTCGGTGCGGTTGCCGTTAGCATCTATTTGGGCAATTAGCTGATTAGCTGGGTCATACTCAAAGCGAGTAATGTTACCAATAGCATCAATCTCACGAATCAACCGCCCACGGGCATCATAAACTCTGTTAGTCTGGTTCCCATTCGCGTCAAAGCTGGAAGTGAAGTTATTGTCAAAGTCGTACAACGCTTGCTCACTACTCCCATCAGGACGGATGGTTTCAATCAGGCGATCGCGACTATCATACCGATACTGTGTCTCCCTTCCTAGGGGATCGACCACCAAAACCAGGTTCCCCGCTGAATCATAGGTCTGGATGGTAATCGGCGAAGTTAATGGCCCATCTTCATCTGGATCGGGGGCAATGGTCTGAATTAAGCGATTCATAGCATCGTACTCATATTCAGTACGATTCCCGTTGGCATCAATTGTGGCAATTTGATTTCCCACCGCATCATACTCAACCCGTTCTACTGCTTCATCCGGCGTCCCAACAGCAAAAGTAGTTTTAACCAGCCGATTCAGTTCATCATACTCATACTCAGTACGATTCCCATTCTCGTCAATTACAGCAGTCTGATTCCCCACAGCATCGTACTCAAATTGCTGTATCGCCTCTGATGAGGTTCCCTGAGCCAAGGTAATCTGTATTAGTCTCCCAAATACATCATAATCGTAGTCCGTCACCCGCCCCAGTGGGTCAGTCTTTATGTCAATTAACCCAAAAGGCGTATAAGTGTAGCTGGTGGCCACATCTGGGCGGCCATCTCCATTTACATCCCCTAAAGCTAGGGACTTAGTTCTATTGCCGACGGTGTAGTCAGTCCTGTCGGCGAAGGTGCCATCTCCATTGTTTAGGAACACTGACACGCTGTTGCTATCAAAGTTGGCACTGACCAGATCGTCGTTCCCATCTCCGTTGAGATCTTCTAACGCCACACGACTTGGCAAATTTGGGGTAACCGTTCAGGGGGGCGATGGGAAATAGGCTCTCGGGTAGGGTAAGTCAGGCGATCGGGAATAGTACAATGAGGATCTCCAAGAAAATTAACTGTGGGGAACGA
>JBFRWF010000162.1:0-4968 GCA_051439465.1 Xenococcaceae cyanobacterium
ATATGAGACAGCCTACATCATGATAATTCCCCATATGTTGGGGCGCAAGGCTTGCGCCCAAAATGTAATATAAACTTATCTATTTTTATTCGAAAACTGCTGCCACATTGTCCACAGCCAACCCAAAAGAAAAGGCAACCACAACAAAACTCTTTCACCCCCAGTCAGATTCCAGTCCCTAATTCCCAAAGCCATGCGGTGCTGTAAAACAAAATAAACAAAAGCAGAGATACTAACCAGACGCACCCCCAGATTTTGAGTGACAACCGCAAAAGGAACAGACCAAGTGAAATACCAGGCATGGATAATGGGTGAAATAGTCAGGAGAGCAAAGAAATACCCCTCAGCAAATTGTCCGAAATTCCGCGCTTTCCACAACAGCCAAATCCCCGCCAAACCCAGAGGGAAAAGATAATACCAATTTGCCTTAAGGGATCCCTCCCAAACCAGAGCAACTAAATAGGGCAACAACTCAGCGCTGCGACCATGAGAAACAAAGACTGAACTTGTGGGAATCAGTGGACATTCCCCAGAGTGGCAAAACGGGATAGCACTAATACTCAAGGGTAACAAACCGCAGATAGCGACAAGCATTGCCCGTTTGAGATTCACCTGCCGGAAAGCCTGCCAAGCGAGGAAGCCCAAAATTGGCAGTGAGATCCACTTCACCGCCACACTGATGCCAAGCAGTAGGGCACTCCCAACCCAGCGGAATCTTCTCCGGGCACTGTCAAACAACAACCAAGCAGCAACTAGGGGCAAAATAAACCAACTGTCGTAGTGAGCACCGCCAGCAAATGAGTAGATGACCAGGGGATTCCAGGCGTAGAGGGTTGTTTTTCCATAACCAAACCTGCGGCTGAGGAGCCAACAAACCAGCAAATCCGCAAGAATGAATGCTGTTTTGAACAAAATCAGATTTGGAGAAATCGCAGCTAAGGCGCGGAAGCCAAACTGAGCTATAGGTGGATAGATAGCCGAGACATTTGGGTGATTCATCAGCGACAACCATTCGTTGCTGTAAGGCTCCAATTCTGCTGCATTCGGTGGGAGATGATAGGGACTGAACCCCAGGTTTTGAATATACCCCTCCCAGAGATAACGCCAGACATCATCCCCCGGATACATGGGCAGTAACAGCAACCTTGTCAGGATTGCAATTCCCCAAAACCAAACCCCTTTCACTGAACCCAGCCTCCAGGAGAGGACAAACCCCAGGCTCATCACACCGATACCACACCAAAACCGGGGGACTATTCCTGGATGTCGAAAATCACCGTAGGGAAGAGTGAAAATAGCACCCAGCAACAGTAACAGCACGCTCAACCAAAGTAGGAGTGATTCGATTTTGGACTGGGAATTCTCCCCCTCTCCTCTGCTCCCTTGAAGGAGGCGACGCAGGAATAAACCACCCAGAGTGCTAAGAATGATTGTCCCTGCCTTGATACTGCCTGAGAGTGTGCCGGAGATTTTTGAACGTCCCCCCTGTCTAGGGCGATAGCCTACGGGCAATTCGCAGATACGCAGGTTACATTCAACTGCCCTTACCTGCATTTCCACTGTCCAGCCAAATCCCCGGTCTTGCATCTGGATTTGTTCTAAGGCAGAGCGGCGAATCAGGCGCAGGGGACCGAGATCGCGATACTTTTGTCCCCAACCTAAACCAATCAGAAAGCTAGCCAATCCGTTGCCAAAATTTTGTACGGGGGTCATGGCGGCTCGTCCAGCAGCAGTGGCGCGGCGGTTCCCTAATATGAGGTCAAAATTGTCCCGCTTGCTGAAAAACTCAGGGAGTTGACTCAGATCATCGCTACCATCGCCATCGCAGAATAAGATCCAATCAATGTCGGGCGCTAGCTGCTGCAAGCCTTGCCAACAGGCTCGACCGTAACCAGGGGTAGGCTCAAGGAGGACTTCTGCGCCAGCGGCTTTGGCTTTCGCGACGCTCTGATCTGTGCTGCCATTATCCACAACCCGAATCTTTTTGAGACCAGAAGATTGTAGGGACTGGATTACCCCAGTGATGGTCGCTTCTTCATTAAGAACTGGGATAATAACGAGGATATTGTCTAATAAACTCTTGGCATTATTAGTATTGCTACTTCCACCCTGCATCCTGTACTATCAAACCAATTAAGGCTGTATGGTTAGTTTTCTGTATATCTTTTATTTGTCGAGTAATCGGCTACAGTACCAAGTTACTGGCACTGGTATTGTTCATAACACCCTCTTTTACCCATATATAGATTAGTAGTAATAGTATGAATGTTCCAGATTTTATTGCTTTAATCCATCCGGCGATCGCAGTTGTATTTGTCTTTCCCCTGATTGGCATCGTTGTTAACCGTGCCTGGATGACTCGCCAGCGACGATTGCAAACGGCAGAAGGAAGCAAAAGCAAAATTCCTCCTGTTGTTGGGCGCGAGCATGTTCAGCTAGGACGCTGGCTCACTGGCTCTGTCGTGGGTGTCACCTTGCTGGCGCTGGCTTACTCTGTTGTTTTTGGCAGTGGTGGGTTTATCGATAAGCACAAAGACGGAAACTTGCAAAGTTTTCAGGTTGTCTTCACAGTTTTAATGTTTGCCTTCACTATTGCCTCTTTATTGCTGCTTTATCGAGGAAGGCAGCGACACTGGCGGGCAATTTTCGCTACCCTCACTGGCATTGGTTTGGTTGTTCTCGGCTCCCAGGATGGCGTCTGGAGGCTAACCGATCAGTGGTATTGGTCTCACTACTATATTGGTATCGCCGCCTCACTGCTAATGATTTTTTCCTTAGCGATTGTGGAAGATATCTACAAGGATCGGTCAAATCGCTGGCGCTACGTCCACATTATCTTAAATTGCTTTGCCCTGCTGCTATTTATCGGACAAGGCATGACTGGTGCGCGAGACTTACTGGAAATTCCCCTGACTTGGCAAAAACCCTATCTCTATCAGTGTGACTGGAAGAATCAGACTTGTCCTAAACCTGCTTCCCAAGGTAGGAGAATAGATGAGGAGATGGGATTGATCGGTAGTAGCTGGTTTAGCTAAAAACCGCAGAAGCCTCACGTCTGCACTCGAAGAGTCAGCGTGAGATGAATGCGGGTCAAAATCATCCGGCAATCCCGGTGATTTTGACAACTGATGTCTATTGTCCCGGCTTAAGTAGATAGCCGTATTAACCATCAAAACCGCCCACTCAATTGATTTCCAACAGTTCCACATCAAAAATCAGGGTAGCGTTAGGGGGAATCACACCGCCAGCACCACTGGCACCATAACCTAATTCTGGCGGAATAATGAGCTTGCGACGACCGCCGACTTTCATGGTGCCAACCCCTTCATCCCAGCCTTTAATTACCCGTCCTACACCGATTTTGAAAGAGAAGGGACTATTGCGATCGCGGGAACTATCAAATTTTGTTCCATCTTCTAGAGTTCCGGTATAGTGAACCGTAACCGTTTGACCTCTCCTTGGTGTCGCCCCATCCCCTTCTTGAATGTCGATATACTTAAGTCCAGAGGAGGTTGTGACGGCGTTTTCTAAATTCATATTGTTATTTTCCTTTTCTGAGTTAATATCCTGGGCAATCAGCTTTGAGGAGTCAGTATTGGACTGAGTGTCAATAGTTTCTGTCCTTAGTGCGGATTGATTTTCGGTTCCAGAGGAAGCGATCGCCTCCTTATTGCTGCTATTGATCTGGGAAGACACCCCCAGCACCAACCCACAGAAGACAATTATCCCAAAACTGATTAAAATTTCTCTCATCTACAATTCCTCTTGGTTGCTAAAAATGAAATTAACGCCAAAGTTTATTTTCTAGATCGCGCACTTGACGTTCTAACCTATCTATGCGTCCGCGTAATTCATCAACTTCCGACTGACGAGGAACCCCCAAATCTTCCATGATCTGACGCATTTGGCGTTCCATTTGGCTTTCAAAGTTTCCTTGTTCGGACTTGATCTGATCCATCAGATCGTCGACAAACCCCTTGGCTTGGTCAGCATTGATTTTGCCATCTTTGACCCATTCGTCACTAACTTCTCGCATTTTCTCGGCGACTAAAGATGTTGTTCCAACACCAATCATTAATAGCTGCTTAATCCAGTCGTTACTATCCATCTAGCTTAAAACCTCCCAGGTTACTCCCCTTATAGTCCGTTATATCCCCTTATAGTCCGTTATATCGTTTCCGGTTACATCGGTATTCTATGTCATTGCGAGCGGAACTGTGGGGTAGAGCAATCTCACTCCTCGACCTTTATCTTACCTAGAGTTTGGCTAGGATGCTTAGTGGTGCAGAAAAGTCAGTTAAGCCGTAACCGTTCAGGGGGGGGGAGATCTGCGAAGCAGATCGGGAACGGGATGAAGACGGGAAAAGTCTGGCGATGCTCGCGGAGCTGCACACGCTTCCGCTCAAGGGAACGGGATGTATAGTGATCGGATTTGATTCATGAACAAGAGGGCGATCACCACAGTTAGGCAGCCACTTTTTGGTTCTCTTGTTCAACAGCTGTTTCCGGCAACAAAGAGGGAGCCGATTGACCAGAGCGTGCAGCAGCAATCGCCTCCGTCATGTATTCGCTCACATTGCGGTTTTGTGAGCGCAGAGTCCTCACTACTGTCAACATCCGAGGTACAAAAGTGCTACTTTACTGGCTTCAGTTCTCAGAGGATTGACGCTGCCGACTGACATTTTGACCCCGAATATACTTCGCACGGTCACAACTTGCCCTTTTGAGCGGGAGACAATGCAACCGTTCACTCCCCCCCAAAGGGCGATCGCTACCGACCTTCCCAAAGGGCGATCGCTACCGACCTTCCCAAAGGGCGATCGCTACCCACCCTCCCCAAAGGTAGGGTGTTGATTTTGAGGCTTTTCAGCTGAGTTGAGCTCAGGCCAAATCTGTGCCTGTTCATCATCGGCTATCTACACTAGCATAAGGCTTTTTCGCCGATTGCCACTACACAAAAGTAGCGCG
>JBFRWF010000163.1:0-7872 GCA_051439465.1 Xenococcaceae cyanobacterium
CAGCAGTAACTTTGACCCACACTTTTGACAGAACTGTGTACCGTCTGGATTCTTGTTAAGGCAATCAGGGTTTAGGCACTGGCTCATGTTGCTTGTCTATTTTTTATAAAAGCTTTTCACCTAGCACTCCTGCGGGTTTTTCACTGAGTTTCTACTTTTTTCTCTATCGCCGACATTCCTTTCTCAAGCTCAGCTACTCTCTGAGTTATGAGAATCTTTTCAGCACAACCAAGGTAATTAGCACTGCCAGGGTAAATCTGATGGAGATTTGAGACTTGGTCATGACAGATAAGCTTTTCTACCTTCATGCTATTAACTGCGTGACTAAGCGATACCACTTTGATAAAGACTCTTAGCATTTCTTATGAAAATTTCACAAGAGTAGGAGCGCTGCCGTAGGCACTCGCTCCGCGAGACCGCCTCTTTTGCTTCAAATTAAGCGATCACTTAAAGAGTGTTTAGTTACGAGATTGTCAGCTTGAGTTGATATTGACATTTATAACTGACGATATTACCATGAGTACATGAAAACATTGCAGCAGATCGCCCAGAGCGATCCAAGCTGGTCACTAGAAGAGTTGGTGCGGGTGGTCAACGAGCTACTCCCCCAATTTTTCCCAGAGGAAAAATCACACACCAGAGTGCGAGAGGATATCACTCCAAGACTGGTTAGGCACTACACCAGTCTTGGAATGTTGGACAAACCACTCAAGGAAGGTCGGGAAGCTCGCTATACCTATCGCCACTTATTGCAAATGTTGCTCGTGCGACGATTGCTAGTAGAAGGCTATGGAGCGAGTGCCATCAACACCCTAGCTAAATCAAGAACCAATTTAGACTTGGAGGCATTACTACAGAATGAAATACAGTTGACAGTTACCCCAGCAAATCCTGCATTAAGTTTTTTGCAACAAATTCAGCAACGCCAAACGAATGCTCCTCAGTCAGCCATTCAAACTCCCCCTTCATCTACGGCTTCTCTTTTCCCATCTACTTCATCCCAACCCTCATCGCCTGCTTCCTATTGGACACGGCTGGAAATCCTATCTGGTCTGGAACTCCATGTACGCAGTGACTTTGTATTACCTGCTACCTCTCAGGAGCAGCAAAACCTCCTTCAATATATCCTCCACCTCCTAATATCATTTGCAACTCACAAAAAGAGGTCTTCCAAATCATGAAGATGCCCCAAATTGTTCTTATCCCTCTCCGTCCTGCTGTTTGCTCTGACCGACCAACAGTTCTAGATGTCTTAGTACGAATTACTCCACCAGAAGTGGAAGTGACCCAAAATCGGAGACCCACACTCAATATTGGGTTTGTAATTGACCGTTCTGGTTCAATGGCAGCCCGCAATAAGCTTAATTATGCTCGTCAAGCAGTTTGCTATGGGATTGAACAACTGTTGCCGAGCGATCGCCTCAGCGTCACCATTTTTGATAATAAGGTACAAACCTTGATTCCCAGCACCCTAGCTAATAACAAAGCGAGTTTTACTCGTCTTGTTCAGAATGTTAAATCAGGTGGTAGCACTGCGCTTCATGCTGGTTGGGTACAGGGTGGAATTCAGGTCAGTCAAGATCTCACAGCAGAGTTAAATCGGATTATTCTGCTTTCTGATGGGCTGGCGAATGTGGGGGAGACCAATCCGGATCTCATTGCTTCAGAAGTATAACAAATCACATAAGGAGCGATCGCTATCATAGGATAAAATCAATTATTTTAGCGGCAGGGACATGGGTGTAATTCGGATAGCTGTTTGTGGATATTATGGCCAAGGCAATGGCGGCGATGAGGCATTGCTAGTGTCCCTGCTGCAAATGTTACCCAAACAGGTAACGCCAATAGTGCTTTCAGGTAATCCAGCTCAGACTAGAAAACGCTATGGGGTGGAAAGTTGCCATCGCCGTTCTACCTTTTCCGTATTAAAAGCGCTGCGTGACTCCAATTTCTTTATTTGGGGCGGTGGCAGTTTAATGCAAGATGTCACCAGTTTAGCTAGCCCCCTCTACTATGGTGGCTTAATGGCATTAGCACAGCAGCAAGGCTTGAAAACTATCGCTTGGGCGCAAGGAATTGGACCTTTGAAATATCCCCTGACTCGCTGGGTGACGCAACAGGTGTTGCGAGGTTGTACTGCTGTAAGTGTCAGGGATAACGCCTCGGCCAAATTAGTTACAGATTGGCAAATTCCTTCGATTATTGCCCCCGATCCAGTCTGGGCATTAGAGGCGAAACCCGTGAAGAAATTATGGGATTTACCTGCACCGAGAGTGGCAGTTACTTTGCGACCCCATCCCCAACTAACTCCCAAACGCCTTGACAATCTTACCCAAGCACTGATTGACTTCCAAAAAGCCACTCAGACTTGTATTTTACTCGTACCCTTTCAGCTCTCTCAAGACCTGGAGATCGCTCGCTCAATTGCCCCCCAACTTCCTGGTCCCTATCAGATTATCTCCTTAGAAGATCCTAGAGAATTAAAAGGACTATTTCGGGGTGTGGAAATGGCAATTGGGATGCGCTACCACAGTTTAATTATGGCAGCAGCAGAAGAATGTCGCTGCTTTGCTCTCAGTTATGATCCCAAAGTGAGTCGGCTGATGGAGGAAGTTAATTTGCCTGGATGGGAATTAGAAGAACTCCCAGATGATCCCAATTTGATTAGTACCACCTGGTTAGAACAATATGTCAATGGTGAGCCTCTGACCATAGCTCAGATTCAGTCTTTAGTAGACCGTGCCTTGATGCATCAGGAACTTTTAAGAAAAGCTGCTTGTCATGTATAAGAAATTTCATATTAATTCGGAGATTGAAGCGGCAAAATTATATCGATATCAAGTCTTGAAAGACTAGAACCATGGATAAAAAGGATTTGTTCGACGAACAGGTCTACGAACAGGCAAGAGCAGACGAGTTTATTTGGCAACGAGCTAGAGCCTTGGAAATTTCCCGCCGCAGACTGGTACAGTTGCTAGCTGCTGGTGCTGGGGCAGCAACTGTAGGCATTCTGCCATCTCGTAAAACAGCGAAAGTTGCCCAAGCTCAAACTCCTGAAGCTGTTGCCCAAGCCAAAGCTACTGAAGCTATTGTCAAACCAGCACGACCTGATTGGTTTTATAAGATTAAGAGCAATTTAGAGATGCGCTGGGAAACCATGTATAACCGTGGTTACCTAGTTCCTAACGAGTTGTTCTTTGTCCGTAATAATAATCCTACTCCCCGTATTGACCCAGCCACCTGGAAGTTGGAGGTTTACAGAGATGGTGTTTCACGTCCTATGTCATTCAGCTATGATGAAATTCTGACCATGTCTTCGGTTTCGGTTATCCGAGCCATCGAATGTGCGGGCAATGGTAGAAGCTTCTATAAAACGGCATATGGAAAGGAGGCTAGTGGTACACAATGGAAACTAGGTGGTAGCAGACATGACCTTCAAATATAAGTAGTAGGATATAAATATTTTCCGTTAAGACTGACGGGGAGACTCCGGAGACAGGGAGACTCCGGAGACGGGGGGACGGGGAGAGTTTGGAGAGTGGGGATTTGAGCATCCCCCTCTTTATCTTAATTTTTCGTCAACACAGTACCGTTTAATTTTGTCCGACTACTTAGTAGGTTGGGTTGAGCGGGAGCGAAACCCAACAAAACAGGACTTACGCATTCACAAAGAAAAATCAAGGATTTAAGATCAAATCTGGTTAATTAACCATAAAAAGAAAGATGAGGATATCTTCTGCACAAATTTCTCTCCCCTGCTTCCTCTGCTTCCTGGAGCCTCCTCTGCTTCCCCTGCTCTCCTAAACTTAAAATTGAATGTCCTACCGAGGCTTTGTAACCTGACTAAATTGAATCATTATGAGCGAAGCTAACACACCGAATACCCACCCCTTAGAATCCGATCTATCCCCTAATGGGGGTCGTTTGAGTAAGAATAATGCTGATTCGATGCAAACTGAGAATGCAGGTGAGCAACTCTCCACCTCAGCAGAAGCTGCCAATCCCTTCGAGCAGTTGTTCCCCTCAAATTCAGATAACCTGACTACTGCTTCAGGAAAAATTGACACTGAGGCTCTCCAAGTCAATCTGAACGATGACTTACCCGAAGATAATTTTGCCAAGAATACCGACTGGTTTGCTTTAGCTCGCCAGTTGCATCAGCAGAATCGGGATCTGATCAAAAAAGTAGTGCAGCTAGAGCAAGCCTTGGCAGACTCCCAGGAACAGTTGCCGTCTCAAATCAGGCGATCGCCCAGTGCCGATACTCTGATTGTCCAACAAACAGAAGAACTGAACGCAAGCCAAGAACAAGTCACCAGTCTAACTAATGAACTAGAAGCTTCTCTTCAAACAGCCCAAAGTCAGCAAATTTTAATTGAAACCCTCTCAAAGCAGTTAGAAGCTAGCCAGGAACAAGTCGCCCAGCTAGAGCGAGAATGCGCTGTACTCCAAGAGAACTACAATGAGCAAGCTTACAAACTCTTAGAAACAGAAAAACAAGCCCAGGAGTTACGTTCTCGCCTACATCGACAGCAGCGCTATACCTTGCAATTCAAGGCGGCTTTAGACCAGTCTTTAGAAGTTCCACCTTCTAATGCTGCCATCAGCCAGCAATCGGAGGGTAAAACCTTCTCTGCTTCGCTAATCCCCAAAGTTAAACCGATTCAACCTTGGTCAACCCAACGGGATAAGTTTGACTATCCACCTGATACGAATCCTAACCATACTAGCACAAGCTTAGACAATGGACCTCTTGATTCTGACCCCATAGTCCCTTCCCCAGAGAAGGCAATAGTTGAGCCAGAAAGTGAACTAGAACAGAAGTTCACGGTGGAGACAGATGTTCCCCTAGAGTTGGACGCTTCCAAATCCAGTTCGGATGCCATGGACTCTGAAACAGAAAACTCCTCTGCTGAGCTTCTCGAAGAACCTGACAGCAATGAGCCACACCCAAGCAATGAGGCGATTAAGTCTCCTCAATCCAACCGTCCCTCACCAGTGATTGAGCCTGTACCTCCCGCCAAAAAACGAAAGTCGAGGGCGAAAATTGACTTACCGAAATTCATCCGTTAAGCTGTTGTGAATTTAACTTGTATATTCAACATTGAACGCACCCCACCCAAATTTAAAATTATGGGTGGGGATTCGTGCGCTAAGAAGTCGCTAAACTTCTTAACGTCCCCAAAAAACTTGAGAAAATTGAAGCGACTTTGAACGTGAGCGACATCAGCGTTACGATCAGGGTTGCACTTACCAGGGACTGCTACTACTTAATCTATGCCCAAAGCTTACGTTGTCGGATTAGGAAGATCGGGAATTGCCGCTGCGCGGCTGCTGAAACGAGATGGTTGGGAAGTGACGTTGAGCGATCGCTCTGACTCCGAAACCTTGCAAAAAGCTCAGCAAGAGCTGGAGAGCGAAGGTATTTCTGTTAAACTCGGTCATACTCTTACTCCGATCTCAAACTTACCGAACCTAATTGTTGTTAGTCCTGGGGTTCCCTGGGATATTCCTGTATTGCTAGAAGCCAGAAGTCAAGGGATTGAAACAATCGGAGAAATTGAACTGGCTTGGCGTTATCTCCAGTCTTCCCCTTGGGTAGGCATCACAGGTACCAACGGCAAAACTACCACAACAGCTCTGATTGCCGCAATTTTTCAAGCCGCTGGACTAAATGCACCCGCCTGCGGCAATATAGGCTATGCAGCCTGTGAATTAGCTTTGCAGGGTAGAGGTAGAGAGGGGGGGAATTTCCAATCCAAAATCCAAAATCCCATTGATTGGGTAATTGCCGAAATCAGTAGCTATCAGATTGAATCTTCCTCTGAACTTGCCCCTAAAATTGGTATCTGGACGACCTTTACCCCAGATCATCTCAGTCGCCACAAAACCCTAGAAAATTACTGCCAAATCAAGGCATCTTTGCTGCGTCGCTCCCAGCAGCAAGTGTTCAATGGAGATGACCCCTACTTGCATAATTTGGATCTTAATCACTGGAGTAACGCCTATTGGACTAGCGTTAAAGGCAAAACAGAGCTAATTTGCGAGCCGACAAAGGGAGTATATATTGAAGATGGCTGGGTTGTGGCTTTTGGCGAGCCAGTGTTACCCATGACATCTTTTAAGATGATGGGGGAACACAATCAGCAAAACTTGTTGATAGCGGTGGCGGCAGCGCGGTTAGCAGGGATAGAGAAGGAAGCGATCGCCCACGGTATTTCTACTTTCCCTGGCGTCCCTCATCGCCTGGAATATATCTGCACAGTTGCGGGAGTTGACTTTATCAATGACAGCAAAGCGACTAACTACGATGCAGCACAAGTTGGTTTAGCCTCTGTCAATGCCCCTGCTATTTTAATTGCTGGTGGGGAAGCTAAGGAAGGGGATGATACTGTCTGGATTAAGATGATTCAAGCTAAAGCTGCGGCTGTCTTATTGATTGGTGATGCTGCACCCGCATTTGCTCAACGCTTGCAACAGTCTGGTTATGAGGCTTATGAGATTGTAGAAACCATGGAAAGGGCTGTTAAACGAGGGGCTGAACTTGCTCAAAAGTATAATGCCTCTGTAGTGCTGTTGTCTCCTGCTTGTGCCAGTTTTGACCAATACCAGAGTTTTGAACATCGGGGAGAACATTTTCGGCAACTATCAAAAAGAAAATCGTAGTTGATACCAAATCCGGGTTAACTACCCCCTTTTTTCTGGAAGCAGGGAACAGGGAACAGGGAACAGGGAACAGGGAACAGGGGAAGAAAAATATAGAAAATTGATAAAGGGGGTTTTAGATCCGGTTAATAATGGCGAGGGTTTAGGTAAAGGACAACGCCGTAAGGGGATTCCGGTTGTAAAATCTACAGTAACCAATAGTACCATGAAGTCTGGTAGTTCTAAGCGAATGCCAGAAGCCCACACTTACTCGTTAGAGAAGTGTGGGTACGTCACTCTGAGAAAGGACAATGGCTTGTTCCAGTTTTTGCCATGCTGCCATAGCAAATTTTTGAACAAAATGTCTCGCGCAGTCCCCACCAAAAATATTAGATTTATGTGGGGACTGCGCGAGACCAGCAAAAAACCGCGAAGCTCCTTATAAACTAAACCAAGTATCATTTTTCTGGCTAATCATTAATCAAAATTACTTTTGACCAATTTATTATTAATTTATGTTACCTTTTTCTGATAATTTGGCAAGCCTTAATAAAAATTGTTATAATGATAGTAAGTTTTTCTCCATAGCTAAATCCATGGCTCGAAAAAAAGGTACAAGAAAAACTAAAAAGTCTAAACCTAACTCGCAAATGATGCGCACGGATGTGTGGCGTTTAATCGCTACACCCGAACAAAAAAACATGATGTTAATGACGGTAAATGAGTATCGTAAATATCTTTTACCTTTGGTTTTAATTGTCAATGCACAATGGTCTAATTTAGCTACAAAAAGTAGCAAAGAACAGGTGAATGCTGTGAAAAAAATGATTCATCGTACCACAGCTAACCCAAATTCTAAACATAGTTATTATCAAAAAATTGTTAGTAAATATCCATCTCACCGTAAGTTCCCAAGTTATTTGAGAAGAGCAGCAATAGCTGATGCTATTGGTATTGTTTCTAGTTTTCAAACTCGTTATCACTCTTGGCAATCTGGGGATAGAACAAAACGAACATCTAAAGCCCCAAAACTGACAGCAATGTCTAAAACTTATCCAGCTTTATATAAAGGTCAACAAGTTTTGTATGAAAATAATTATCAATCGGTAGCTCTCAAAGTCTGGAATGGAAAAGATTGGATTTGGCTTAATAATATCGGAGTAAAAACTCATGGAAATAATCGGCATTTAGTGGATGGGAATAAATTAATGTCACCATCTCTAGTAG
>JBFRWF010000164.1:0-19535 GCA_051439465.1 Xenococcaceae cyanobacterium
GCTCGCCAGTTTCGCAAGAAATCTTCTCGATACTCCTCCCGGAATAAACGTTTCGGGCGTAGCAATTTCCAACGAGATGGTGAACAGTTAGCTTCAGAAAAAAAAGATGAACAGTTAGCTTCAGAAAAAAATAGGCTATCCACTTAAGGCGGAACACTTGGAGTAGGGAACGGGGAACGGGGAACGGGGAACGGGGAACGTGACTCAATACTGTTCGGTTAAGCAAAAATTCGCGGGTGAAGGCTGCAAGGGAGCTTCTGAGCAGGGTGCGCTTGTGAAACCTCAAAACCTCTCTCCCCTACCCAGCCCTGCTCCTCTGCTTTTTTGGGAAAAAACCAAAAATTCTTAACCGAGCAGTATTGCCCCATTATCTATTTCCCATTACTTATTCTCCATTCCCTATTCCCTATTCCCTATTCCCTATTCCCTATTCCCTATTCCCTGATCCGAAGTTCCCTGATCCGAAGTTCCCTACTCCAAGTGTCCCGGCTTAAGTTGGTAGCCCATATTTATCCGATCATAAACACAATCTCCACGCTTCATTAACTTCGATGATAAGCAGGGCGATCGCTCCCTTTTGTAGTATGTTCAATTTATACGCGCCGTTTTTGTCTTATGACAGTTTCGAGAAATAGGGTGCTCAGCTCCGCTGCGCTCCGGAGCGTAGCTCTTGTTTATTTTATATGCTCAGCATTGTTTTGTAACTGAATTCTCTTCTGTTCCCTGCTCCCCATTCCCTGTTCCCTTGTCTCAATAGTTAACTTTAATTTTGTCCTACAACTTAGCATCTGCCTTAGCGGTCGGAAAGTCCTTCTCTGGCTTTGAAGTCAAGAATCGCCTGGGTTAACTCATCTACCGATGCAGACCCTATAAAATAAAGGTTGAAGGGGTCTTTACTAATATATTTGCCATAGGATGACTGGAGGTAAGGACCATACTCATCAACATTATTGGCGATATAGACCTCTAAAAATGCCAGACTCATAGAATTACCATAGTCATCAATTAAGTCTTGGTCTGGAAGCCTCAGATTCGGGAGAGACTCGATCAGTGCCTTAGTCCCAGCATCAAGTTGAGAAAAATTAACGTGCGCCTGTCCTTCTACCAGTGCTAGATACTTATTAGGCGCAGTCAACCAGGTAAAAGATCGTATCTGTTCCAATACGGCTGGGGTAGCCGGATCTTGACTGCCTGCACCCAGAAGAACTGGAATTTGAATCCGGCTTAATCCCTTGGGTCCGAAGATGCTACTATTCACTGGGTTAGCTGCCAACACTGCCTTGACCCGGTTATCTCGGAAATTATATGCTTTTCGTGGCAGTTTCAAAGCACGACACTGAAGCAACAGGGACAGATTAGGATCCCAAATTATGCGATCGCAGTCTTTTTCCAGTTGCTCAAAATCAATTTGGGCACCTGCCACAGCCAGAGCCGTATAACCACCAAAGGAATGACCAAATACTCCAACCTCTTGGAGATTAAGCTTTCCTTGAAACTCAAATTGATTTCGCCGTTCTAATTCATCTAGTACATAGCTCACATCCAGAGGACGATCGATAAATTCGTTCAGTTTGAAGATTTCTCTGGAATAGCCTGCGAGCATTGCCTGAAGTTGGGTAAAATCACTGCCGGGATGCTGGGGAAGGGCAACCAAGTACCCATAGGAAGCTAGGTGTTGCGCTCGCTTTCCAAAGTCCTCAGGACTTGAAGCTAAACCATGAGAGATGACAACCACAGGGGTTTTCCCTGGTCTCCACCTTTGAGGTTTGTAAAGATCCACCTGAAACTTGCGATCGCGGCTCTGATCTATTAGAGTGAGGGTTTGCTTGACAACGCTGAATTCTCCCGGAAGTCTTATATCTGGAAGGGTTGAGAAATCAACTGGGTCTTCAGCAGCAGCTTCAGCTGCTGCCAAATTGCTCATTTCTTCAATCATCACCCTTGTTGCACTTACCACCGTTTCCACTAGCTCCGCAACCTCAAGAATGTTATCGGTGTTGAGCTGCATATTGGTGGGGAACTTACGCATGAAGTTGAGGATAGTCAGACCTTCGGGATCCGCAGCAGCTTGAAACACAGCTGCTCGAATACCATATTTACCATTGCGACCTCCTTGGATATTAATGAGATTTCCAATTTGGGTGAGTATCTCTTCTCCCATCGGAGTGCTGAGAAAGCGATAAAGTTGAACCGGGTTAATGTCCTCGCGTTTCAGCAGCGCCTCACGAAACTTAGCCTGGTCTTCTTCGCTTACCCTCCGCAGATAGAAGTCTAATTCCTTGTTAATTGTGCCTTCTTTAGCAAAAGTTTCCAAAGAATCAACACCAATCGATAAACCTAGGGCTCCGTAATTAAAATAAATTCGCTCAGCTGCGCTGACAGGAATAGCGGTCACAACTGCGGATATCATCCCTAGTGCTAGAGAGCGAACCCAACGGCGAAAGACAAATTGGTTAGGTCTAGTAAAATTTTTAAAGTTCATGTCAAAGGTTATTCTTTTCATCAAAACCTCACGGGTAGTGTGGAAACATCTCACCTAGGTTCCTGACTAACTGGATGGGTTTCTCCCTGACTAATTGGCTGGCACGATCCGATTCCATACATGGGTTAACTCATCTACTGATGAAGACCCTATAAGATAAAGATTGAAAGGTTCTTTACTAATATATTCGGTATAGGATGACTGGAGGTAAGGACGGTACTCAGCATTATTGGCGATATATACCTCAAAAAATGCCAGAAGCAGATAATTGCTATGGCTTTCAATCATGCGCCGGTCCCGAATCGTTAGAGGGGGGAAAGACTCCAGCAATTCAAAAATTCCAGAATCAAGTTCGGACAAGTTAAAGTGAGTATCTCCTTTTACCAATGCCAGATACTTATTCGGCGTAGTCAGCCAGCTAAAAGAGCGCACCTGTTCCAAGACTACTGGGGTAAATAAGTCTTGATTACTTGCACCTAGAAGAACTGGAATTTGTATCCAGCTCAGACCCTTGGGACCGAAGATGCTGCTATTCATTGGCTTAACTGGGAAAACTGCCTTGACTCGGTTATCTCGGAAATTGTAGTCTTGTCGTGGCAGTTCCAAAGCTCGGCACTGAACCAACAGGGACAGATTCGGGTCTCTAAGTTTGAGGATACAATCTTTTGCCAGTTGTTCAAAATCAATCTGGGCACCTGCCAAAGCCAGAGCTGTATAACCGCCGAAGGAATGACCCATTACCCCCACTGCTTCGAGATTGAGCCTTCCTTGAAACTCAAATTGATTTCGCTGTTCTAATTCATCTAGCAGGTAGCTCACATCCAGAGGTCGGTCAATAAATTCGTTCAGTTTGAAGATTTCTCTGGAATAGCCTTCAAGCATCGCCTGGAGTTGGGAAAAATCACTCCCTGGATGTTGGGGAACCACTACCACATAACCATAGGAAGCTAGATGTCCCGCGTACCTTTCAAAGTTTTTAGGACTTGAAGCTAAACCATGAGAGATGACAACCACAGGGGTTGTCCCCGATCTCCACCTTTGAGGCTTGTACAGATCCACCTGAAATTTGCGATCGCGGCTCTCATCTATGAGAGTGAGGGTTTGCTTGTCAACGTCAAACTCGCCAGGACGACGGATATCTGGCAAGGCTGAGAAATTGACTGGAGCTTCAGCCGCCGCTTCAGCCGCTGACAACCTAGCCATTTCTTCAACTATCATCTTTGTTGCTTTTACCAGTGTCTTAATCTGCTCAGTTTCCTCAAGAATCTCATCAGTGTTAAGCTGAATATTAGTGGGGAACTTACGCATAAAGTTGAGGATAGTCAGACCTTCGGGGTCAGCAGCCGCTTGAACCATAGCTCCTCGAATACCATAGAAACCATTGCGACCTCCTTGGATATTAATGAAATTGCCAATTATGGTCAGTATCTCTTTTCCCATCGGAGTGTGGAAAATTCGATAAAGTTGAATCGGTTTAATGTCGTAGCGTTTCAGCAGCGCTTTACGAAACTTAGCTTGGTCTTCTTCACTCAGCTTCGGCAGATAGAAGCCTAATTCCTTGTTAATTGTGCCTTCTTTGGCAAAAGTTTCCAAAGAATCAACAGCAACGGAAAAACCTAGGGGTCCATAATTAAAATAAATTCGCTCAGCGGCATCTACAGGAGTAGCGGTAACGGGGATAATCACCAGTGCTAGAGAGCTAACCCAACGCCCAAAGACAAACTGGTTAGGTCTAGTGAGGTTTTTCAAGTCCTTGTCAACCTTTCTTCTTTTCATGAACTGGATCTTTTGTTACTCTGAAATTAGATAACGATGCTTATATTATTTGATCGGGTTGCAAAACAAGCGTATCCTTGACAGTTTAATCCCTTTTGACAATCATGCCTATCAAGATTCAATACTGGTTACTGTGCTTACTTGTATTAGGCACTGCTACGGTTACCACCAATTTCTACGAGCTAGGAATGGCTGGTCTGACGACATTTTTGTTGGCTTACCTCACGAAAGGCTCTAGACGCCATCGCCCTGCCAAACTGGAGTAGGCGATCGCTTCAACGGCTCTGGATAATTCTATATTTTTCCATAATCTACCGAACTATTAGGAAAAATCAAGCATGAATAGGCGTGAATTCATTTAAAATTCTGGCGTGGTCATAGGTAGGGCAGCAATACAGCAAATTGATGTATATAGCCAAGACTTGACGAGGCGATCGCTAATAGTTCAGATCGAGCTGAAAGCAGATTGATAATGATAATCAAAACCAAAGGGTCGCCCCTCAGCTTTGGCTGCGCCTGGGTGCGAGCGCTGACGGGGTGACAAACTTGTTCAAACCTATTATTATTTCTTTCATTTTGGGGATTTCTTTGAAGGTGGTTGAAAGGTTGTAAGAGCGGGGCTTTTAAATTGGTGGGCTACGGCGGATATTTACTTGGTAGGTTAGTTGGATAAGTTATCGCCGCCTAGCCCACCCTACGAGCTTTTAGGTAAGGATTCAGGTGGGCGAGATCGCTACTATGACTACTTTTGCCTGCCAATGCCCTTGCAGAGAGTTCTATCACTCTTACGAACATTGGGATTGTGCCTCAGATAGTCTCCCACCCAATTGCAACCTCTCTCCAGGAGAGAGTCGATATCCAAAGTCAGCAGTTCCTTGCCTTCTAAGTTCCGCAGTTTCACCGTTTTGTCTTCACTGGCACTAGCGAGGGTCTTGCCGTCGGGACTGAAGGCGACGCCCCAGACCCAACCGTCATGCCCGGAGAGAGTCAGCAGTTCCTTGCCTTCTAAGTTCCACAATTTCACCGTTTTGTCGGAACTAGCACTAGCGAGGGTCTTGCCGTCGGGACTGAAGGCGACGCTATTGACCCTATCGTCATGCCCGGAGAGACTCAGCAGTTCTTTGCCTTCTAAGTTCCACAGTTTCACCGTTTTGTCTTCATTGGCACTAGCGAGGGTCTTGCCGTCGGGACTGAAGGCAACGCCCCAGACCCTACCGTCATGCCCGGAGAGAGTCAGCAGTTCCTTGCCTTCTAAGTTCCACAGTTTCACCGTTTTGTCGGAACTGGCACTAGCGAGGGTCTTGCCGTCGGAACTGAAGGCGACGCTTATGACCCAACTGTCATGCCCAACCAAGCGGTTGAGTTCTTTTACTCCAAACAATGCTTGCTTTAAGGCAGTAATTGCCTCAGTGTGAGTATCGGCTTCTGTCAAAAATGCCGGCTTTAGTTTCCTTCCTGCTTTTAACGCTTCTATCAGGGGTTCGAGCAAATGTTTAGTCGAGTTGTAGAGCAGTTTTGAGGATTGACTGAGAGTAATTATTTCGCTTTCTCTAACTTGCAAGGCAAATCTCACTGACAAAAAGGTTAAGACTGCGAAGATAACTGTGACTCCCGCTAAGCCAATAAGTGCCCGTTGGAAAAAACGCTTGAGCTTCGCTTCAGCGATCAGTCTTTGCTCTCTTTCCTTTCTCAGTTCTGCTAAGGTATAACTTCCCCGCTGTTGCAGGATGACATCGACTAAATAATCATGTACCAGTTGATAGCGATTCTCAGGAATTTCAGGTAAAAGAAAGACTAACCCAGATAATACAAAAATCTCTAAAACTAACGATAACCTTTGAGGAATGATGCTGACATTTATCCTTAAAGAGGCAAGCTCTTTTTCTAATTTAGCGCGAGTTTTTAGGGATCCAAAAATCTCTAAAACTAACGATAATTTTTGAGAAATGTTCCTGACCTCTATACTTAAAGAAGCAAACTCTTTTTCTAATTCAGCGCGAGTTTTTAGGGGACGGGTACGATTGGTTTCATCAACCAGTAAGGACAAAACCAGTTCAGCAATTGCTTTATTCTCCTCACCGCAGTCTCTAATAACAGCTTCTAGATATTCCTGAATTAGGACTTCCTTCGGTTGATCCCCCAGTTTCTCATATGCCTCCAGAGTGCGAATATCTTCTGCTTGCAATTGCGCACCCACTACCTGTAATTCAATGGGGCGAATCTCTCCAAATTCATTGATTAAATCTTTTTGCACCAGTCGCTCAATTAAATCTGAGTCTAGGGAGAATGGCGAAGATTCAGTTAGACTAACAATGACTTCAGTTGCTTGTGGATAAGAAAAATTCCCCACATAGTAGAGAATATCTTTGTCTAAAATATCATCATTGATAGTTTTTAGATTAACCTGGCGAGTTCCCTGTAAAACGAGATGGAGATAATCTTCCCGCAAAGACAAGATGATTTTGACAAAAGGAAGACTTAAACAGTCTGAGAAAAACTGAAAAAATATCTGTCTTTCTTCTGGGGTTTTAGCAACAAAGAAAAACTCTTCAAATTGGTCAAAAATCAGAACTGTGAGAAGATTTTCTTGTTCGTCGTTCCGCTTTAACTGCTGAAAAACTGCCTCTAAAGAAGAGCTTTCAGCTACTTGGGTAGCTTGTGTCTCCACCCCTACCTCTAATTCTTGGTCTAGGCTTTTATTCCATTCTGCCAACTCTTGTTTTAGCCGTTCTCCTAATTCCTGCACCCAGTCGGTGTAAACTCTCAGATAAACGGTCAATAAATCGCGAGTCTGAATCCTTTTTATTTGTTTTAGAGTCTGAATTAGTTCCGCTTCTACTAGAGAACTTTTGCCTACGCCAGACTGCCCATAAATGATAGTAATTTTATTCTTAGTACTGCCAATCCTTTCGACTAAATTATCTACATCTTTTTTCCTACCTACGCCTCTTAATGGCTGACTTTTTGTCAGACGATTAGCACCAACAAAAGCAATTAAACCTAGCTTTTCTTTGATAGAAAGTTGTTCCTGCTTGGCTCTATAAGCATCAACATAATATTGGTTCTTCAAATACAAAGCTTGTAATTCTTCTAGAAAGCGAAGGCAAAGATAAGGTCGGTCTTTTCCCTCAATTGCTGCTGCTTCTTCTTGACTTTTAACTGCTTCTGTATGTTCCCCCAACTCCTCTTGGGCTTGTGCTAGCAGCAGCCAATATAAACTTTTATATTTTTGCCGAAATCTTGGTCCTTTTTGAATTTCCTCTAAGGCTAACTCCGCATTTTTATTTGCCTCTTGATAGCGACATTGTTTCAAAGCGGCGGCAGCCAAAAATCCATAATCTTGAGCTAGCTGAACTCGGTTTTCATAAATAGTATGAAGCTTGATATTTTCCTTGGCTAACCGACGTAGTGCTTCCCAGTCTTCTAAATTAGCTAAAACTTCAGCTTGAGAATTAATAAACTTGGCCACTAAATCTTGTCGGTTAAATTGTTCAAAGATATCGAGACACTGTTGAAAAGATTGTTTCGCATTTTCCCAACAAGTTTGGTTTTCTTGTTCAGCTTGACTGCAATAACACAGACCAGCATGAAAATATAAATTTGCTTCTCTCAAGCGGTCATTTTCTTGTTGAGTCCTTTCCTCTTCCTGTTGCCAAAAATCCAGACTGCTATGATAATGCTGTAAAGCACTATTCAGATCGCCACTCCCATAATTCGCGCGACCGCGAATAAATTCACAGCTAGCTTGCAAATCAGACGATAATTCTTGTCCCAAACTTTGTAAATCTTCTAAAGCCGCCTTTAATTCTAGGTGATAATTCTCCCCTAGAATCATCTCATTCGGCAAAAATGTCTCGGAACCTGATTGAAGAGTCCGAGTAAATACACTATCGGTTGTTTGCCGTAAATAATTGACTAAGACATCCAGAGGCATAGCAAACCAAACTGTCGCACCCCAATCCTTAAAATCCGGCGCTAATTGTTTGAATTTTAGTAAAATTTTATCATCAATCCACACCACAATAGGAAAAGGAAAATTCTTCCGAAACTCTTCCCTAACCTGATTGGTTGCCCGCAATAACTCATCGATATTGCGGACAGTTTCTAAACCCAGGATCATCAACGCTGCTGGCTTCTCTGCCTCCACTTGCTCTCGAATTTTGGTATACAGCGTCGTGTCTGAATGGTCTAATCTTAATTCACTGATATTAACTTCACAGACAGCCTGTAATTGCTCTGACAGTTGCTCTCGCAGTTCCACATAATTGCAGTGAGCAAATTTCAAAGCAAACTCTCCCTGATCTACCTCAATTCCCCAAGCTAAATCTTCCAGAGAACTTCGGTTATAAGCAGCAACATCTTCGGATTGGCGTATCTGAGTCATCTAACATAACAAATTAGTTTGAGTTTTTCAATTGTGCCGCCTCTTCCAACACGGGATTGATATCATACCAAGACCCCTTTGAGTCTCGATACTCATAGACAAAGCGATTATGAATTAATTTTTCGTAATCATCATCTCCTGCTAGCTGTTTTTCTTGCTTGATACGGAGGATTAACTTCCATTCATCCTCGGTGATACCCGGCGATAACATCTCATTGCGTTGTTCAACGATAACTGCCTCCAGCTTCTCGCGGGAAAGAGGCAATTTCTTTCCCTTCATAATCCAGCCATTGAGAATGATTAGTAAATTCCGCACATGACCCCCACTCATCTGGCACAGGTAGTCTAACGTCTCTTGAGAGCCAAAAACTTCCTGGACAAGCTCAAAAGGTTCCTTTCCCTCTGTGTTAGGAACTCTCGCCAGTACCATCTGTCGTAGTAGTTTCATGCCCTCCTGATGGACAGTGCCATCTCGTGACTTGACCAGAACCATCGGTAGAATTGCTGGCGCATTAATTTTAAATCGCTCCCTGATAATATTGTAATCGTTAGAGTATCGCAGTGCCAGTGGCATGGTGTAGATGATATGGCACTGCAAGCGGCGCAAATCAGTCCCTCGATCCGCAAAGATATACTCCGGCTGAAATCGTCCAAATGAATTGGGAATCCGCAGCAAACGATCTAGATTATCCACAATGACTACTAATCCTCGCTTACCTAGCTGCTTCAACTTCTCTGCTGCTGGTTCAAACAACCCCTGATTCAGAACATTTAAAATCCCGTCCGTTTTCGGTTCTAGATACGCTCTCAGGCGATCGTGCAAGTTACGATTCTTTTTAGTAGTTGTGCTAATTTTGCCGAGTACAGTCGAGAGACTGACCTTAACATCATCCTCAGCACCAATCTCAATTCCCAGATCTCCTACTCCCGGAATTTTTCCTTCCGCACTAAGCTGGATTTCCGTCAGCAACAGTTTTTTGGCCCCCTGAAACAAACTTTGAAAAAAGTCAGACCTCTCCTGGCTTTTTTCTGCCTCTAGACTCTGACTAACACGACGGGCGATCGCCAGTAAAATATCGCTTATATCAACATTCCCGATATCTAGGTCTTCATCGGACTCAAAATAGACCACATGGAAGCCTTCCTCCTCTAAGTCTTTTTTAAGGCGAAGTAATTCGGTAGACTTGCCACAGCCTATATGTCCAGTAAATAGGTTACAAGTAAAGTTACTCTCATCGGCCCAAGTAATGCTATCTCTCAGTTCTTCAATAATCTGACCTCCTCGCACTGAGAAAAAATCAATATAATACTTTTCATCTTCAGGTTTGTTTACATCCAGTGTCTTGCTGGGATTTGTTGCTTGATAAAATTTTCGTACATCCAGGTTCATAATATTTCTTTAGCCTTTTGTGACAAAGCTTTCCATGAATACTCAGACTAGGACTTATCTGCAAACTGGTTTGTTGAACTCCTAAAATTTTCTGAGTAGCGATCGCCTTTTTTATAAAAGGGGTAGTTAATCCGGATTTGGGATAAGGGGTTATTGTCTTTTTTTAAAGAAGAAGAGATAAGAGGGGCGATCGCCTGTTCGCAAAACCTCAATTAGACTTAAGTAAGCAAATAGTCTCGGACGAGTAACGCGTAGAGGACTATTGAACAAAGCAACTAATTCAGTCACAACATAGTTGGTTGTCACCATTTCCACCTGTCGCTGACGAGCAATGGAAAACCATTCTGTTGCCTGACGATGATAGGATTCTGTAGCAACAAATAAATTTGTCCATCCAGCCGTATCTACAAATACCTTATTCGGCAATACTGTTCTCCTGCTGCAAAGCACTCCCTATGTAGCGATCGTGGTTTTCTCCTACATCAGAAACTTCTGCTGTTAAAGTCCCCAACAAGGGTAAAATTGGATCGTCGGAATCTGGACTTGGTACATTGACTAATTTAGTCAACGACTCTAACACCAAAGTTTCTAAGGATATATTCAGCTTAGAAGCCTCCTCTAATAACTGCTGCTGTAGTTCGTCAGGTAGTTCTATAACTAAAGTTTTGGTCATAATGCCAGTTAAGCTTAGATCGTCATCTAATTTTGATTCTATTAGCACTAGGGTCTATCTGCAAACCCTGGGTAGGGCGTAGGCGAAGCCTACGCCTACGCCTACGCCCCTACATAAGACTTTGGACTTTGCAGACACCCACTAGAATACTAGTGCAGGCTCGCAGAAATAACCCACCAGTGTCTGGGGTTAATTTTTCCTCTCTCTCTCCCCCTCTCTCCCTCTTTTCAGTATAGATGATTATAGCAGTTTTGACGAAATTTAGGAAGGTTGGGGATTATCTATAAATCGATTTATACTCCCGAATCTGAACGGGAATTATTCTTATAACTAAATCCATTGCGTTAACTCCCATATTCGATACAGAATCGAATAATCGTTTTTCAACATACTTTAAATGTTCATCTGTCAATAAGCCTTGTGGGGCGTTAACCAAAATTGTAATATATGCAGTAGTACCTTCTAGCTTTACACCAATATAACGAATTTGAGTATCTTTCCAAAATTCAGGCTTATCCATTCTGATTTGATGCATTTCTAAGCCAATAAAATTAGAAACAAAAAATTCTTTTAGTGAATTTGTCAACGGACCACATAACAAAGCCATAATTAAAAACCAAGTAATAAGCTTTTGATATGCTTTGTTCAGACTGCCATAGTCTTGAGAAAGAAAAACAATACAAGCGGTAAAGGTAATTCCAGCTAAGTTAGCAAGAAATAGTAAAAAAGCACCTGCAGATACACGGAGATTACTGACTGCAATTCTACTAATATCCGCAGCAAGATCATTTCCTATTCCCATACCAATTCCCACGACACACAAAGGAGGTACGAGAGCAACTGCAATGGCAACTCCAGCAATAGAACTCGCAATACTCTTACGGGTTAAAGAAAATGAACCAGCAGCACCAGCGGCAATGGCAATTCCCAAGTCAATTAAATTAGGTGAAGTTCGTGCTACAATCTCTGACCTCACAACATTGATGGGAAGCAAAACACTAATCCAATAAGAGACTAAAATCGCACATAAAGCCCCCAACAGAACTGTTACTAACGATCGCTTATACAATGTCCAATTGCCAGTAACAACGGCAAAAGACATACTCAGAATTGGGTTCATCAATGGAGCAACAATCATTGCTCCAATAATCACTGCGCTACTATTTGATAAAAGTCCCAAGGTAGCGATTACCGTAGCAGTAATCAACAAAAAAAAGAAACCAAAAGAAGGAATGGAGGCAGCTTCACGAGAATGGGTTAATTCTTCTACAGGAACGGGTTTTTCCAGATAAATGCGCCAACTAGCTGTGAGTGCTTTCCAGAAGACCCAAAGTTGACGAAAGGAGGGAATTTGAAGGAGTGGTTTAAGAAATTGGCGAATCTTCTTCATTTTGTTAATAAGACAAGGGAACAACTTTTTATGTTTTTGTGTGTACAAGTTGGCGATCGCTAACTAGACAATGCCTTGTCGTAGGCACGCTACTCTTGCGAGAAGGCTACTCTACGAGAAGGCTACGCCTACACCTATGGGCACGCCGAAATTGGAAAAGTCTCAAAAGCTAGGTAAGCCAAGCAATTTGAGATATAGTAACGATTTGTAACTATACTCTTGACAAATTGCACACAACCTTAACTTCTCACTAATGTCCGACACCGACTACTTACTGGAAACAATATCATACTTTAACTGTCTTGTTCTGGAAGAAAATTGGATGATAATTAATTGCTGTTATCTTTTTGGGAATGAATGACAGAAATTTTATGATGGGGTATGCCCAAAGAAATTCCGGCTTCATCTAATGCTTGTTTAACTCGCCGACGAAATTCCCTACCAACACTCCATTGTTCTTTGGGTTGAGTTTTAATTAAAAGATGAATGACAATACCTTCATTAGATACCTCATCAACGCCTAAAATTTCCGCAGGTTCAAGAAACTTTTCTTCCCATTCCGGCTCACTTTGCATTTGGTTTGCCACTTGAGTCATAACTTCGATAGCCTTATTAATATCTTCATCCCAAGCGATTTTAATTGTAAAGTTAACCCTTGACCAGTATTTTGTATTATTAATCACAGCAGAAATCTTGCTATTAGGGATGGCGATTAATTGTCCATCAAGATTGCGCAAAGAAGTGATAAACAAGTTAATATCCTCTACTGTACCAGCCATACCTCCACCAACATCAATCACGTCTCCAATGGCATAGCGATCAGTGCATAAAATCAAGATCCCATTGAGTAGATCTTCAATTAAATTGCGGGAAAGAAAAGCTAAAGCTACTGTGACAAGCCCCGCACCAGCCAAAATAGAGGGATTAATCCCAATTAACCAGATACTCAAGTAGAGAAGCAAGACGATCGTGAAAAAGGTTGTGGCTCGTTTGAGCGTCTGGGAATAAGTATTAGCTCTAAGAGTATAACGATTGGAAGAAGGAGCGGCTACTTGTGCTTCACTTGCCCAACGATTGAGGAGATAATCAATAGCGAAATCCCCAAGCTTATCGGCGAATATCAACCCTATCCAGAGAATGAGCAGAATCAGAGTTCGTTTGAACAAGTAAACCGAGATAAAGCGAGTCTGACGAAATATTAAAACAATTACTGTCAGACCCAAAGATAGGATCAATATTTCTAAAATACACATCAATCTCAGACATAATTGACAGAAATTTCTTTCCTGTTTGATCAAGGTTTGACGCTGCAAAAAAAGCTTTTGCTTGGAGATATGAAACTTGGAAGATATCCACTTTTTCTTCCGAGGCAAACTTTTAATAAAATTGAATATTCTTGTCTGTAGTGAAGGGGATGGTACTGTTTTTTTTACTGGTTCCACTGAAGCATCATTCTGCTCGAATGTCTTGTCATCTAATTCTTCTGGGCTATCCAGAATATCACTGACATTCTTTTCTCTATTTTGAGATGAGGTGGCTTCAGGATCGACAGCTAGAGAATCAGTAAGTTCATTTAGTCTTCGTCTCAGTTGATTGTTCCATTTTCTCAGGAAACTGCAAATTAAATGAATCAACCAAATTAATCCCAGTGTTCCCCCCATAATTGCCCCAGAGATTCCCCATCGCCATTGGGGATGCTGCAGATCTAACTCATGTCCCCAGAGGGCATTACTGAAGGATAAACGAATGCTAGTCCGCCAAGCTTCGGCTAATTCTTCAACTGTTTTCCCATTGACTTTGGCATCAACTTGAGTTACTGTGACAATAGTTTGTGAAGCTAATCCTAATTCAGGTTGGGCGGGGATATAGATAACTGTCTGTTTATTTTGAAAGCCTACTTCAATTTTTGGTGTCCAAGGATGCAAGGATTTTACTGTTGTGGGCAGCCAGAATTGCCAATCTGGTATATAAGGAACTTCAGAAATGGTTTTCGAACTGACAATATCTTCAAAAATTGTTTCAAAAACTCGTTGAACCAATTTCGCTCGCTGCTCTACTTTTTGGGCAACTTCAACACTCGATTGATTGAGCTCTTTTAATACCGTTAAGGTTAATTCAGGAGTAAGTATTGAAGTTTCAATTTTTGTGGAATCGTCGTAGATGTAAACGTCACTACACCAAAATTTACCACAGATATAAGCTTTATTAAGATCCCAAGGATGAGATTGAGTTGGCTGATTATTATTTGGTGTTGTGAACAGGGGGATTTGTCCTAAACTGTTAGGGCTCCAACTTAATGTTAAAGTTAATGTAAGGATAGCAATAACAATAAATTTTGTTGTTGGCTTGAAAAAGTTTTTCATTTCAAATTTATCCAGTCTGCACTGAGGGCAAAGGAGTTTGTCCGCTCAACTCCTTACCAGGCTATTAGTTTATCAAAAGCTCACCTGCGCGGTGCGCTGCCAGGGCGATCGCATCGGGAGCGATCATTTGGGTTATGAATTTAGAAACATTGCTTCAGGAGACAAGAGGACAAGATTGAAAGAAAGGGCGCACGTCGGTGTGCCCCTACGGTTGCGTCGTCAAGAGCGATCGCTATCCTCAGAAAGGGCGCACGTCGGTGCGCCCTTACGGTTGCGTCGTCAAGAGCGATCGCTATCCTCAGAAAGGGCGCACGTCGGTGCGCCCCTACTAGAACAAATGTCCTAAAAAGAGTTTTTTAAAATAATCATTATCATTATCATTTTAGTAACTTTGTACTAAGATTAGTAGGGAAGTTTGGGGTGGTGATCGCTCTGTTGTCGTGACTTAATAAAAGTTAACACAGTACCGTTTAATTTTGTCCGACTACTTATAATACAAAAAGTGCTTAAGCACTTTTTGTATTTAACTCTGCATAGCTGATGTGGCTGACACAATCCCTTATTGCCTTGTTTACCGCGCTCTTTCTGATGCTGACAACTGTCAACGTCGCAATAGCCTCCGACAGCTCTGCTTCCAACAAGCAACCCCTCTCATTTGGACCAGATCAGACCATCATCGACCTGAATAAACTTTCATGGGCACCCCTGGAAGCCGAAGGGGTCCCGCCTGGCCCTGAAATTGCCACCCTTCGTGGAGATACGGAGAACGCAGAATCTCTGGAAGCAGTGCTGCGACTCCCAGCAAACTATACTTTTCCGAACCACAGCCATACTTCTGACGAGGTTTATCTATGGATCAAGGGTAACTTTACTTATATTGCGCAAGATGGTACCGCCACAGATCTCAGTGGACAGTCCTACATTAGTCTGCCCGGCGGTGTGCCGCACGCCCTCGCCTGTGGAGATGAGCCTTGCATGTTTTACCTGCGCTATTCGAGGCCCTTCGACTTGATTCTTTACCCGATGCCTGAATTGAAAAAATAGCTTATCCCTATTCCCCATTACCTATTCTCCATTACCTCTTCCCTATTTCCTATTCCCTGTTCCCTAATGTCCCGCCTTAAGCCGCCAACGTGGCGATCGCCACGTTAAGTGTAGACGAACACCAGAAAGACGTAAAACGCTTGCAACGAAAGCTGGAACGTTCTCGTCGGGCTAACAATCCCGATAACTATGAACTTCTATTTCGGGGAGTGTCAGCTAATCTTAAACAACGGTTGTTAGAACTCACCGTTCGCTTTTTTGAGAATCGCTGTATGCTTTGTCTAGACTGTATTTCGGTTATTAATTTAGCGACTAGGTTTTCAAATAAGCGAACAGTGAGTTAGAATAATTGCGCCGAACTGATTCGGAACAGATGAATTCAATAGACAGCATCTTGGTTGGCACTGCTCGCATCTTTGCTCTGAAGAGCGCAGCTATCCTCATCTGAATTGCCATCCTAGAGCAATTAGTGTTGCTATGCAATCTCCAAATTTAGTCCGCGTTTTTTGGTTATTAAGTTGTTCTTAACCTTTTCTTGGCTTAAGATTAACCTTCTCTTATTTGACAAATCAGTTTGTTTTGGAGTAACTCTGAAAGAGTTTCACCACTGCCTCGCTGGGAGTGGAAAGCCCAAATTCAATGTTGTCATTGATGCTATTTAATAACTGAAGAGGATTTTATGACTTTCAAGACGCAACCAAAACGCAAACTCCCGCTCCATTTATCGTTAGCCGCCTTCGCGCTAACCTTAGCAGCCTGTGGCGGCGGTGGAAATCAAACCCAAACCTCTGGCTTGAGTGGTGACGTACTGGTTGACGGTTCCAGTACCGTCTTCCCCATCTCTGAAGCAATGGCTGAAGAGTTTATGAAAGAGAACTCTGGCGTGAGGGTAACAGTTGGGGTATCTGGATCTGGAGGTGGTTTCAAAAAGTTCTGCGCTGGGGAAACCGATATCTCCAATGCCTCCCGTCCTATCAAGAAATCTGAGATTGAACTTTGCCAGAACAAGGGGATTGAGTACGTAGAGGTTCCCATCGCCTTCGATGGTCTCTCTGTAGTTGTCAACCCCGCCAACAAATGGGCAACCTGTCTCACTCCAGAGGAGTTGGGCAAAATGTGGGAACCTGCTGCTGAGGGCAAGATCGTGAAGTGGAACCAAGTCCGCAATGACTTCCCCGATAAGCCTCTGGGTCTCTATGGCCCTGGCATTGACTCCGGTACCTACGATTACTTCACCGATGCCACAACTGGCGAAGAAGGTGAAAGTAGGGGTGATTTCACCGCCAGTGAAGATGACAACGTGATCGTTCAGGGGGTTGTGTCTGATCAAGGTGGTCTTGGCTTCTTCGGCTATGCCTACTACGAAGAAAACAAGGATACTCTGAAGGTTGCTCAAATTAAGAACGCCGCAGGCAAATGCATAACACCAAGCCAAGAAACGATTGCCGACGGTACCTACAACCCCTTGTCTCGTCCCATATTTTTCTATGTCAAAAAGTCTTCTCTGGAAGAAAAGCCTGCTGTCAAAGCCTTTGTTGAGTACCAGATGAATCCTGACAACAAATCCCTGATCTCAGAGGTTGGCTATGTACCATTGCCGGAGGATATTGTAGAGAAGGTTCAGGCGCGTCTTGACAATTTGACCACAGGCTCGATTTTTGAGGGTAAGTCTTCAGTTGGTGTAAAATTGACGGACAAGCTCTAATTCAGTTATCAGTGTTCAGTGAACAGTTATCAGTGAGAGTTGATAACTCTCCAGAAACTTGAAAGAAGTTTCGATTTTTCTTATTCGACGTGGAGTTGATTCCCTGTTGCCTGTTGCCTGTTGCCTGTTGCCTCGTCGTCAGACGCTGATAACTGACATCTTGAGTTTCCAGGAATGACTATTGATTTATCATCTTCAAATGCTGAACTCTGGCGTCCGAATCGCCAGAGGAGTAAACAGGTTCAGTTCATCGTCAAGCTGATCTGCGGTGCGTTTGCTCTGGTTTCCGTTGCTACCACGATTGGCATAGTCTTAACTCTAATTTTTGAAACCTTCGAGTTTTTTCAAGAAGTTCCCTTTTGGAACTTTCTCAGTGACGCGAAATGGACCCCCCTGTTCAAAAGTGCTCAATTTGGCATTTTTGTCCTCATCAGCGCTACAGTTCTGACCTCTGGGATTGCCATTATCGTAGCTTTGCCTTTAGGCTTGCTGTCCGCCATTTGCCTCAGCGAGTACGCCAGTCCCAAAGTCCGCAGTGTCCTCAAACCTATTTTGGAGATTCTGGCAGGGGTTCCGACGGTAGTTTATGGCTACTTCGCCCTTTTATTTGTCACTCCCCTACTGCAGAAGTTTGTACCCAATCTCCAGGGATTTAATGCCCTCAGTGCTGGAATTGTTCTGGGAATTATGATTACTCCTATGGTCGCCTCCTTGAGTGAGGATGCAATTTATGCTGTGCCTCGCAGTCTGCGGGATGGAGCCTACGCTCTCGGTGCGACGAAGCGGGAAGTGATTATTTCAGTGGTACTGCCAGCAGCGCTGTCTGGGATTGTGGCTTCGGTGATCCTGGCAATCTCTCGGGCAATTGGGGAAACGATGATTGTGACGCTGGCGGCAGGACAAAATCCTAGACTGGGTCTAAATCCTCTGGTTCCCGTGATGACCATGACTGCTTTTATTGTTCAGGTAAGTTTAGGGGATACCCCGGCAGGATCTCTGGCGTACAAGACAATTTTTGCGGTGGGGATGACCTTGTTTTTGATCACCCTAGTCCTTAATATCTTTAGCTTTTGGTTTGTTCGCCGTTTCCGGGAGAAGTATGAATGACGATTGAAGACCCTCAGACTGTTTCTGGCGATCGCGCCCCAGAGAGCCAGCCGTTTAAGCCTAATCTTGCTGGTCGATATAAAATTGACACGATTTTTGCGATCGCTACCTGGGCGGCGATTTCTATTGCTATCCTAGTTCTAGTGGCACTTCTGGTGGATGTTCTCATTGACGGACTGCCTCGATTGAACTGGTCGTTCATCGCGAATTTCCCCTCCCGGAAACCTGAGCAGGCAGGGCTTTTATCAGCCTTAGTCGGCACAATTTGGGTCATGGTAATAGTTGCTGTGGTTTCCTTTCCCTTAGGGGTGGGTGCAGGAATTTTCTTGGAAGAATTTTCTGAAGACAACTGGTTTACTAGGATAATTGAGATCAACATCAATAATCTGGCAGGAGTACCTTCAATTATTTATGGCTTGCTCGGCCTCCAGGTTTTCGTCCGCATCATGAAACCATTAACCGGGGGACGTAGCATTCTTTCAGGCTCTCTGACTCTCGCTCTACTGATTCTACCCATTATCATTGTGGCAACCCGTGAAGCCTTGCGGGCGGTGCCGGATAGTCTGCGTCAGGCTGGCTTCGCGGTAGGGGCGACGTGCTGGCAGGTAGTGTGGGAGCAGGTTTTACCCATTGCCTTTCCTGGTATTCTCACGGGAACGATTCTTGCCCTTTCCCGTGCCATTGGCGAAACGGCTCCGCTCATTACTATTGGAGCTTTGACGTTTATTTCTTTCTTGCCAGAAGGTTTGCAAAGTCCTTTTACAGTGCTGCCTATACAAATTTTTAATTGGGTTTCTCGTCCCCAAAAAGGATTTCACGACAATGCAGCAGCGGGAATTATTGTGCTGATGGTGGTGTTGTTGGCAATGAACGCTACGGCGGTTTTTCTGCGTAATAAGTTCCAGAAAAAGCTTTTTTAGTTCCCCTGGAAATTTTATTTTTCTATTTTCCAATCTGTTATCTTTACTGAACTCGATATGTTATCCAATTCTGAACATACTGACTTAATAACTGAAGCCGTTTTACGAACCAAGAAGGTTTCTGTCTTTTACAGTTCAACTTTGGCTGTTCGCGATACTTCCCTGGATATACCAGAAAACCAAGTTGTTGCTTTTATCGGACCTTCTGGGTGTGGAAAAAGTACCATTCTGCGCTGCTTTAACCGCATGAATGACCTGATTCCAGGGGCAAGGGTTGAGGGCAAAATTACTTTTCGCGGGC
>JBFRWF010000165.1:0-8648 GCA_051439465.1 Xenococcaceae cyanobacterium
CGTTGCCGTCCTGACAAATACGGATTCCCTAGGGCTACTGCACCGAAAGCCAAGTTCTTTAGAGGCTTTCAAACGGGTGATCTTGTCAAGGCTGATATTCCTAAAGGAAAATATGCAGGTCAGTACACGGGTCGAATTGCTATCCGGTATCGTCCGAGTTTTGTCCTACAATTGCCTCCGACACCCTTAGGGGCCCGTCGGGGAAAATTCGATGTACATCCTAAATATTTGCAAACAATTTTCAGGGCAGACGGCTATGAATATCAAGTTTCTTAATGCGGATTCGCTGTCGCTCAATTTGTTTGTTGGCGGGAATTCCCCTCCCGCTAAAACTGATGTTTATAACGGGAGTCCCCTTCCCGCATTTTAAGATGGGTAGATTCATTTGGAGACGATGGCCCCTCGCCGTAAAACTGACTCTGACTGTGACTCTATCCATCATCCTAGCCATAGCCAGCGTCACCCTGCTGTCCCTTCGCCGTCAGAAACAAACCTTTCGGACAGAACTTGAGATTCAGGCGCAGTCAATGCTTGATATCATGACCTTAGCTTTAGGAGATGACCTCTACTATCTGGATGCAGACGCGCTGTCTGACATAATGGAGAAGCTAGGCTCTGATCGTATTATCATCTCTGGTCGCATCTACGACAGTAAAGGGCAGATCATCACCGATTCCCATGATGATATTTTAAGGTACCGCTTTCAGACTGACTCCTTTGGACAGAAATTGCTCAACAGCGACACGATCGTTTTCCAGTGGCAATCTGACCAATTACTAGCTGGGCAAGTGGTCAGAGCTGGAAATCAGAATCTGGGGGCAATTAGTGTGGGGTTATCAACCGACCCCCTCCAAGATAAAATCGCCGCTGTGCGCAATCAAGGAATTTTAGTCGCTTTAGCGGCAGCTATTGGGGGAACGCTGCTGGCTTTACTGATTAGCCGCTCCATTACCAATCCCTTGCATTATATGGTAGAAGCTACCAATCGTCTTGCCCAAGGAGATCTAGAGCAGAAGATCCCGGTTTCCAGTGAGGATGAACTAAGTATTCTAGCTCGGGCTTTTAACCAAATGGCTCTTGAGTTGCGCGAGTCATTTACTGCCCTGGAAAAGACCAATGAGGAGCTAGAAATCCGGGTTGAAGATCGGACAGCCGAACTCAAAGAAGCCAAACTTGCTGCAGAAACTGCCAACCGTGCCAAAAGCCAATTCCTTGCCAACATGAGCCATGAACTGCGAACGCCCCTCAACGGCATTTTGGGATACACTCAAATTCTCCAACGGGACAAAACTGCCACTCCTAAGCAAAAAAATGGCATTGGCATTATTCACCAGTGCGCAGAACATCTACTAACCTTGATTAACGATATTTTAGACCTTTCCAAGATTGAAGCCGGGAAATTGGAACTCTACCCCAAAGATTTTCATTTTGCCTCCTTCCTTCAGGGTGTGGCAGAAATCTGCCGCATCAAGGCTCAACAAAAAAAAATTGCCTTTAATTATCTAACTCTAAACAAAATCCCCACCGCCATTCATGCCGATGAAAAGCGACTGCGGCAAGTATTAATCAATCTGTTAGGCAATGCCATCAAATTTACCGATACTGGCGGTGTAACTTTCAAAGTCGGTATCATCGATCAGTTACCAGTTACCAGTTACCAGTTGCCAGTCAACAAAATCCGATTCCACGTTGAAGATACTGGGGTGGGAATGACTTCCGAGCAATTGGAGAAAATATTTCTGCCCTTTGAGCAAGTGGGGGATAGCGATCGCAAGACAGAAGGCACTGGCTTAGGACTCACCATCACCCTCAAAATCGTGCAAATGATGGGAAGTCAACTCCAAGTCGAAAGTACCCCCGGAGTTGGCAGTAAGTTTTGGCTAGATTTGGACTTGCCCGAAGCCATAGAATGGACTGATTCAGCGCCTGTCAAGTCTCCAATCAATATTATTGGTTATGAAGGAGAGAGGCGAAAAATCCTAGCGATCGATGACAGCTGGGAAAATCGCTCATTGCTGATTAACTTTCTAGAACCCATCGGGTTTAAACTGATAGAAGCCAGTAACGGACAAGAGGGGTTAGAAAGAGCTATTGAATTTCAACCGGATCTGATTATCACCGATCTGGTAATGCCCGTGATGGATGGCTTTGAGATGACGCGACAACTGCGTCAGTTACCGGAGTTTCAAGAGACAGTCGTGATTGCCTCCAGCGCCAGTGTGTTTAAATTCGATCAGCAACAGAGTCGGGAATCTGGTTGTAATGATTTTATTCCCAAACCTGTTCAATCAGAAGAGTTAATGGATAAATTGCAGGCTTATTTAGGATTACAATGGATTTATGAGGAGGATAAATTAGTAACGACCAATGATGAATCTTCTCCTGACATTGATATTTCATCTCATGCCGGAATGTTACTCCCACCTACCGAAGAAGTTTTAATTCTTTATAAAGCAGCCCAAATCGGTCAGATTAAACGCATTAGACAGGAAGCTATCCGCCTCGAACAATTAGACCATAAATATAAAAAATTCGCCGCCAAGGTCCTAGAACTAGCAGACAATTTTGAAGATGAAGAAATTGTCAAAATGCTCGAACATTACATTATATCAGATGGTCGCTAAAGATAAAGAACAAAATCATTTGCTTTTAAATAACCATGAAACTTGACTAATACCAGTTTTGGAAAAAACCTCAAACTACTTGAAAAAATATATTGGCATTAGCTAAACTAGGCAGCAAAATATGGAAGATACAAAACAACAACAAATATTGATTGTGGACGACCAGCCCACAAATATCAAAGTACTGTGTGATTTTTTAATACATTCCGGCTTTGATATCCTAGTAGCTAAGAATGGTGAAGCAGCGATTAAAAAGCTGCAAAAAGCTTCACCAGATATCATCTTGTTAGATGTGATGATGCCAGGAATAGACGGATTTGAAACCTGTCGCCGTTTAAAAGCCTCGCCAGCAACCCGAGACATCCCTGTAATTTTCATGACGGTTCTTTCTGAGACAGTGGATAAGGTCAAAGGCTTGACAATCGGAGGAGTAGACTACATTACCAAACCAATTCAGCAGGAAGAGGTTTTAGCCCGAATCAATGTTCACCTGCGTCTGCGTTCTTTGACTAAGCAACTCCAGGAATCTAAAGAAGCTGCCGAGAAAGCTAAAGAAGCTGCCGAGACTGCCAACCTGGCCAAAAGTGAATTCCTGAAGAATGTGAGCCATGAACTACGCACTCCCCTGAACCCTATTTTAGGCTTTGCTCAAATTCTCCAAAGCTCAAAAACCATGACAGCTGAAGAACTCGAGCAAATCCGCATCATTTACCAGACCGGGAAACACCTGCTGACTCTGATCGACGACATCCTCGATTTTTCAAAAATTGAAGCCCATAAAATGGAGCTTTACCTAACAGATTTCTCTTTTCCCTCCTTCCTTAATAAGGTGCTGGAAATCTGCCGCATCTGGGCCGAGCAAAAGGGAATTTACTTGACTTACCAACCAACTTCTCAACTACCAACTTTCATTCATGCTGATGAGAAACGCCTGCGACAAGTACTGATTAACTTGCTGGGGAATGCCATCAAGTTTACCAACACTGGCGGTGTAACTTTCAAAGTTGGGGTAATAGGGAATGGGAAATGGCTTTCCCAGACAGAGCCAGGGAACGAGGCTAAAATCCAAAATCAAAAGATTCGTTTTCAAATCGAAGACACTGGCATTGGCATGAACCCAGAACAATTAGAAAAGATATTTTTGCCCTTTGAGCAGCTGGAGAACGCTAAGCACAAAGCCGAAGGCACGGGGTTAGGATTAACAATTAGCCAAAAACTGATCCAAATGATGGGCAGCACCTTGAAGGTGAACAGCCAACCCGGAGTTGGCAGCGTCTTTTGGATGGATTTGGACTTAACTGAAAATAAAGCTTTGGCTCAGACCGCTAAATCAGAGCAGACCTCTGATTCCAAGCCCAGGAAATTGGACCCTGACTTAGCTCAAAAGCAACCTTTACGCATTCTCCTAGCCGAAGACAATCTTCTGAATCAGAAAGTCACCCTGCACCTGTTAAAGCGGTTGGGGTATCGCGTCGATGTGGCAAACAACGGACAAGAAGTACTCTTATCTCTGCGTCGCCAGTCCTATGATGTGATCTTGATGGACGTGAAGATGCCAGTAATGGACGGGCTCGAAGCCACCCGTCGCATTTGCGAAGAGTGGCCAGAAGCTTCACGTCCTCGCATCATTGCCATGACTGCTAATGCGATGCCGGAGCATAGGGAGGAATGTTTGGCAGCGGGGATGGATGACTACATCAGCAAGCCCTTTCGAGTAGAGACTATTGTCAAAACTCTGCTTAAATGCGGCGGATTGCAGAATCCCTATCCTCAGTAATATTAAGTACTGATTAAGCAACCGTGAACCGATTCTTGGTAGGATAAATTGGACTTGGGATCTGTCGTATAAATCTAAATCATGCACCTAAAATCCTACTTATCGCGTCTGCTCGCTCTTGTTTTAGTGGTTGTCATTGGCTTGATGGGGTGTTCTCCTAGTGTCACAGGACTGACTGGGAATTACAGCCAAGATACATCAACTGTGTTGGAAAGCTTAACAACAGCGATTGACTTGCCAGATGATGCGTCCAACAAGGGAGAATCGCAGGCTCTTGCACGTGAGCAAATTAATGATTATATTTCTCGCTATCGTCGGGATGGAAAAGTTTCCGGTCTGCGTTCATTCACGACGATGCAGACGGCGTTGAACTCCTTGGCAGGATATTACACTTCCTATGGTAATCGTCCCCTGCCAGAAAAGTTGAAGACAAGGCTCAAACAAGAGTTCAGGGAAGTGGAACTAGCTTTGAAGCGAGGCATGTAACAAGCCTCGCGGGAATTACCCGCTTTAACTGAATACAAGGCTATAGTTGATTAAAATAAAGGGTTGAGAAATCAAGCCTTTTTTTTCTCAAAGACGAGTAAGGACTCAGTTATGTTCTCACGCAGGAAATCGGCACTGGGAAAAAAGTCTGTGCTCAAGGCATCGCCTCCTCAGCGTTTCTTTCGCAGTCTGGTGGCAGGACTGGTGACAATCGGGAGCTTAGTCAGTCAGTGCTGGTTGGGCAAACCTGTTCAAGCTCAAACTAGAGCTTACTGCCAGTTTACCCAAGAGGCGATCGCAGCCAAAGAGAACCTCCTTCAAGGGTCATTGAAAGGGAACTCAGATGCCCAAAGAAACTACAAAGCCTTGTTAAAAAAACACGGGGAAATTTTGCGCCAGTGTCGTGCTCGAACTTGGCCGCAGAATCAGGCGATTTGGGTGCGTCTCTATCCTTGTGATGTTCGTCCTGGGTCGATCGATTACCTTCTCGATCGCATTGTTAACCGAGGCTACAACAAGATTTACCTAGAAGTCTTTTTCGATAGCCAAGTGCTGCTGCCTCCCGCAGATAATCCAACCCCTTGGGGAACTGTGGTGCGATCGCCTGGAGCGGAAACAGTCGATTTGTTAGCGCAAACCATTCAAAAAGGGCATGAAAGGGGGCTCCAGGTTTATGCCTGGATGTTTACCATGAATTTTGGTTACGCCTATGCCCATCTTCCGAATCGACAAAGAGTGCTAGCTCGCAACGGCAAGGGAGAAGACAGTCTGTCCTTTGTTCATGACAGATCTCAAGCCTTTATCGATCCTTATCATACCCAAGCTCAGACTGACTACTATCAGCTCGTTGAAGCCGTAATCAAACGACGCCCAGACGGCGTGTTATTTGACTATATTCGCTATCCCCGTGGCACGGGGAGCCAATCTTTGGTCAGTCAAGTCAAGGATTTGTGGATCTACGGGGATGCATCCCGACAGGCTCTCTACCAACGGGCACAGAATAATAAAGGGCGAGCGCTAATTGAGCGATACGTAAGTAAGGGCGACATCACGATGGGAGATGTGGCAGCTGTAAACAAACTTTATCCTCAAGAAGGAGCGCCTCTCTGGGAAGGTCGCAATTCCTCGGCTAGCGGGAGTCTCTGGAGATTGCGATTAGATTTGTGGCATTTGAGTGTTGCCCACGCAGCTCAAGGCGTGCTCGATTTTCTCACCTTAGCTTCATTTCCAGTTCAGCGCCAAGGAATTCCCGTGGGAGCGGTGTTTTTCCCCCATGGTAACCAAGTAGTTGGTCAAACAGGATTTGATTCTCGCCTACAGGCTTGGGACAAGTTTCCGGCTTCTATGGAGTGGCATCCAATGTCCTATGCAGTTTGCGGCAACACGAACTGCATTGTAGAAGAAGTGCAGCGGGTGAAGAACATGGCTCCCAGACAGACAAAAGTGAATCCGGTGATCGCTGGTGTCTGGGGCAAAGACTACAATAATCATCCTTCCTTGGAAGCCCAGATGCAGGCGATCCGCTCGGCAGTGCCCCAAGTAAATTCGGTGAGTCATTTTGCTTATTCCTGGCAAGAGCCAGAGTTTGACCGCGAGCGCAGGTTTTGCAATTAGCTGAAAAGCGCAGAAGCCTCACGTCTGTACTCTCAAAGTCAGCGTGAGATGAATGCGCGTCAAAATCATCGGGTCAACCCCGATGATTTTGACAATTAACTGCTTGGTCGATCCTGATTTTCTATGTATTTACTCAGAGTAGATACTGTGACACCACCGCAGGAGGCTATATGGTTTGATGAACAATTACAGCTTTGGATTGACAGAGATATCAACGCAGCGGTCAATATAAAGCGAGTAGGGCTGGGCGTGTTCCCTACTATAAAACGCGCCCTGAGGGAAAACTGTAGTTACCTTTTCAATTACTAACAGTACCTCTACCGAAGTTCTGGTTATCCTCTCGGGGTGCCAGAATCCCACACTTACTCGGAGCGAGAAGTGTGGGAGCGTCACCAAGATGGATTTGTCTCTGCTAGGATAATAGTTAGGCAAGTTGAAGCGGACGTGGCGGAATTGGTAGACGCGCTAGATTTAGGTTCTAGTGTCGCAAGACGTGAAGGTTCAAGTCCTTTCGTCCGCATTATTGAAATATAGATGCTGTTTGTTGCTTGTGCATCTCTCGGAGAACCAAGGCTGGATCTACATAGTTGTTGTTATGCATCAAACCCCAGTGAAGATGTGGCCCAGTTGTGCGACCTGTCATGCCCACTCGACCAATCCTGGCTCCCACTGGCACCTCCTGCCCTTGCCGAAGTTGAATTCCACCATCGCGATCGATCAGGTAGCGACCATTAGCAGTAGTTTCCACATGCCCCATCAAGTGACAGTAGATATGTGTCCACTGTCCTGATTGAATCTTGATTAAAGTGCCGCAGGCAGTATCATCAGATAATTCTACTACCTTACCTGTCCACCAATTGCGAACGTAGCTTCCCAGGGGAGCAGCCATATCTAAGCCACGATGGAATTGCCTGGCTCCATCTATGGGAGATATGCGATAGCCAAAGGGAGAAGTATAGGCTTGGAAATTTTCTACGGGAAAAGAAGCATATTGCCAGGTACTGGTGATTTCCACTGGCTGAGTCGGAAGATCTCGTGCCTGGAGTCGCTGTTGTTTGAATCCTTCTAGCCCAACGCAAGGGACTATAACCGCGAGAGTGAGTAGGATAAAACGATGCCATTTGGGTCTAAAGCGGTTTTTCTTCTGTTTTGGTAGAGGTACTTGCTGCATAATTTCACTTCTCACACCTGGTTTACCGGAGAATTCTAAATTCTAACTTCAGATTGCCTGAAATATTACCAAAGTATTAGTGTTAAGTTATCGCCTCGCTTTCATCCCCGCCCGTAGACGAGGACTTCTGTTAAAATTCATGAAGAGTTAGTATTGATTGCCCTCAAAGCTGCCCTGACCTAAGTAGGTGGACAAAAATAAATATAAAACCCAGATGAGGTGTTAGGTGTTAGGGTCAGCTGTTCCCTGTTCCCTATTCCCTATTCCCTATTCCCTATTCCCTATTCCCTATTCCCTGTTCCCTGTTCCCAGTTAAGTGTTCCCTTCAACCTAAAATTTTGTACCTCATAACAACGGAAAACGCTGTAAGAGACATCTCCAGAAAATAAACTTGCCCTTTATTTACCATAAAATAGAGTTGTCAAATTTCCTGATCAAATCATTTTATGTACATTTTTACTGAAAATATCTTCCCTGTTCCCAGTTAAGTGTTCCCTGTTCCCTACTTTTACAAAAAGTCTACATATTTTTCGGAGATGTCTAATGACAAATATTATTGCCCAAACAAACATCGATCGCCTATCGGTAAATTTTCAAGGAAATGAAGGAAATAACTTTTCCATTAATCCCTCTATTTCTGCTGATAGTCGTTATATTGCTTTTGAATCTGCTGCCAATAACTTAGTAATAGAAGATACCAACAACCAAACAGATATTTTTATTACAAATAGAGAATTTAAAACTACAAATATTGTTTCAGTAAACTCTTTTGGAATTGGGGGAAATTTCAATTCTTTTCATCCTTCTGTTTCAGGTGATGGTCGCTTTGTAGCCTTTGCCTCTAATGCCACTAATTTAGTGCTAGGAGATAACAATAATACAACCGACATTTTTCTCAGAGACCTTTTAACTGCCACAACCACAAGAATATCTGTAGATTCTCTAGGCAACCAAAGCAATGCTGCCTCAATAACCC
>JBFRWF010000166.1:0-7303 GCA_051439465.1 Xenococcaceae cyanobacterium
AATACACAAGTTGAATCGCAGACAACTATCAATCTAGTGGTGGCTAAGAAATTTGATCCTAAGGAGGTGGTGGGTAAGCCTGACGCAGAGGCAACTAGTATACTGAAGAGTATGGGTTTTACAGTTAAAAAAACGCGCGAACAGATCATTCTGTGTGCCGGAGGCAACACAGATTCTGTGGAATCTGGTCAAGTGACTAAGGTAGAGGAAGCAGCCGATAAAAAAGTGGAAATTTTTGTCGCTCAAGTATCGGTCAAAGTACCGGACGTAAAGGGACAAAAAGTTGAAGCAGCTCAAAAGAGACTTACTGATTGCTCCTTGAAGGTAGAGGACTCACCAACCCAAAAATTGATCCTAGGCGTTCCAGTGGGGGAGGTGATAGGACAGGCTCCAGAAGCGGAGTCGGAAGTTGACCCGGAGACAACTATCAATCTTGAGGTGTCTGGAATTCCCCCCGAAAGCCTGACGGGTTCATGGTACAGCAACTATGAGCGGCAGTATAATTGGAGGTTTGTAATTACTCAACAAAACAATAGTTTACGATCGCAATCGGTTCCTCCTTGTCCATGGTTTCCTAATATTGAGAGTCAAGGCACGATCACAATTGAGGAGAATGAGCTTAAGTTGGTTTGGAAAGTCTCGAACGATACCCTAATCTTTAGGGGTACTGTAACCAATGCTGCTCAAACTGGTAAAGCCACCAAAATACTTTGGAATAATGGGGTAGTTGCTCAGCGCTCTTTGTTCGATCCGCCTGATTTGGTTGGTGAGTGGAAAGGAAGCAACAATTGGACATACACTCTAAGCCGCCAAGGAAACAATGCTTTTGTTTATAGCTGGACAGGAACTGGCCCGAGAGATGAACAGCTAGAAGGAGAGTTAAAGATTAAAGACTCAAATAACGTCGCTCTGAAATCTAGTATTAAAGATAACGGAAGGGTTACCCACAGTTTCGAAGGTTGTGTTAGTAAAGTTAAAGGCGATAGAGGACAAGAGATTAAATTTGATAATGGAGGAGTGTTAAAGCGCCAGCCTTAGAGCAAAAAAATCGCATAATCTGTTTTGCATTTAAACTGTCATAATAGCATTGCCTTTATTTTTTAGTTTTCATATAGAAGGAGAAAAAATTCCAAGCTCTCGCCCTTTTTTTGCTAGATCAGATATAATTGAATCAATTTTTGGTAAATACAAAATCTTTTCTTCATTTTCTCCGTGTTCGGAGATTAATGAAATGATTTTAACACTTCTTTTATCTACTACTGAACTAACTCCAGACAAGGTACTCCAGGCTATGGAAAGTATTCAGATCTCTGATGTTGCTGCTTGGTCAAAAGAAGTCTTTGGTCAATCTATGCTCTCTAAAAGAAAAGTGGCTTTTTCCACTGAGAAAAATTACACAAAAGTTGCATGAAGTTGTTAGCGATCGCCTTTAACAAAATCAACACCCTAGGCAACAGGCAACGGGCAACAGGCAACAGGGAGGGAAGGTTTCTGGTCGTTGTATATATGGTTGGATTTTTCACGATTCATTTAGTACTGCTCTAGAAACTCATCTTGTTTGATCAGCAAGAGTAGGAATATGTACAGAAAAAGAGCTAGAATTGATTGTTAATTAGCTTAAAGAGGAAAGTAGAATGCTTATTGCTCTTATCAAAAAGCTCAAGAATTAAAAACTGTTCCCTATTCCCTATTCCCTATTCCCTATTCCCTATTTCCTGTTGCCTGTTACCTGTTGCCTACTCCAAGTGTCCCGTCTTAAGTTGGTAGCCAACTTATTCAGATAAGGATAGTCCACCTCAAGCTCCTCAGCGTCCTATTGCAAGATGACGGGTGATGTTGCTTTTCTATGTTTAAATGATGATAAAATAGGAATTAAAATTTATACCTTATGTAGTAATTTGTTTTAAAATTATGGCCGTTTTTCTTCCTAGACTTTACCCTGATTTTCATTCTCCTGAAGTGTTCAAACATGGATTCTCAAGAGAGGGAAAACAACGATATCGTTGTGAGAATCCTGAATGTCCTCGTCGTACTTTTATTCTCAATCATTCTCATCCCGGCCGAACCAAAGAAGTCAAGCAGAAAATCATCGATATATCTCATAATGGCAGTGGAATCAGAGATACGGCTCGGGTTCTCAATGTTAGTACTACTACCGTAATCAAAGAGCTAAAAAAAATGGCTATTAATCAAACCCGTAAATGATAAACATGAAATTGGCAAGAAAAAACACAGAGAATTGAGCAGAAACATATTCGAATAAAAACCAGAATAAAAAAAACCAAACAAGAAAGATTTGCTTTTATAATACTGAATAAATGCATGATGACTTGATTGATTTTTCATCAATAACTATGAGTTTGGATTAAGCCTCTAAACACAGAAAAGCAACATCACCACATATTTAATACTACCGCCAGTTATTGCCGATGAGTTCTACTAAAATTATTGTTGTTATTTTGATGATCTTCGCCCTGCTGTTTTTCGGCTCTTTCGGGCTAGGAATACTAAAAAGTCAAGATATGAGTGCCGAGGAATTTGCTAAAACTGGCCAATTTCCACACTGGGTCGAGAATATCGGCGATTTGCTGGCTCCAGTTGCTCCTAAAGTTGAACTCAAACCCAGTACTTTGCAGCTCAATCCTGGTCAATCAAAAGTTATTACCATTCCCAAGAGCGATTGCGCCTTTCGTGTGGTTACCCTAAAGTTGAACATAGGAGCTATACTGGAAACTCGCTACCTAGATATGACCCCAGATGCAGGCAATCTAGATTTCGATAAGCAAATATTAGACTTACCCCACCAAAAACGAGGTAAAAATCACTATCGTGGCTCTGTGGTAGTCCTCAAAGCAGGAGGGACATTACAATTGTCCTGCAAAGGTATAGATTCCTGTCAGGTTGTTTTTGATTAGTCAACAATAAATAACCATTAAACAATCGCCTTGAAAATTGAGATGAGGGAACCAACTAAGAGAAACAAAGACCAAATAATTGCCAGAATTGCAACGATGATACCAGCGATCGCGTCTGTAATACTGACCAAAAATCCCGGCACAAGAGCGTGCAGAAAGCTGACAATTAGAGTTGCTAACAGGGAAGTAAGCACAATTAATACTAATCCTATATTCTGAAGAAAACGCTGCTGGGCAAACAGCAAACAACCAGCAAAACCGAGCTTGAGTGTTGCCAACATACCAAGTATAACCGTTGCTCCATAGCGGTAAAATTTAGCATAGAGAGCGAAATAGGCTATTGTACCGAATGGTACTGCCAAAAGCAGAGACACCATCACCGTTAAGGTAACTAATGCCAGCACAATTTTGCTGAGGGCTAGTAATAAAATAAACAAAGCAAAAATTAAGGTAACAATGCCCTGTGTTCTCGCGTGCAAGTGTCGAGACCACAGCAACGATACTGCCATCAGCAACACCGTAAACAGTACCAAACTGTCAACTAAAGCAAGATAAGGGATACCATAGCCTGGTATTGGTGCATCAAACGCAGCAACTATCACCCCTGCTTTTTCGGGAAGATTGCGACTCAAAATTGCTGACGCTCCTAACTCCACAACTACACAAATAGTTATGAGTGCGATCGCGAAGAAAAACAATGGCTGGCGAAGGGTAGACATTAGACTTATCCGCAAATCTGTAATGTTTACTGTAAACTAGAGCTCACGGGGTGAGGTTAAGGTGTCTATTAATACCCCAAATCCCAAATAAGTTTAACCAATATCCGGGGTCGGCATACTAAATGCGGCAACAGTTTCCTGTGACGTACACGTCTAGTTTGTATAAATATCCACTTTAGGAAGAACTTAAAAATTCAACTACTTGTGCCAGTATAGAAGATATCCTTTCAATTCTCTAGGTTTTTATCTTCTCTCTTCCGAACCTAATGTTTTTCTGTCGATAAATGACGCTGAGAAGCTTGCCAGTTATGGAAAGACAACTGTACAAATCCCATCCAGTGATGTTCCGAAATAACCCTCTTGGTTTTTTGATAGCCATAATTCTGATTACATGTGGCTTAGGTGTGCTAATTCTACTTTTCTGGTGGTTAGATGTTGCTCAAACCACCTTAATAGTCACAGACAGACGAACAATCCTTCGCAAGGGAATATTTTCCAGGTATATTAATGAGATATTTCATTCCGATGTGAAGAATATCCAACTTAGGCAAACTCTCTGCCAAAGAGTATTTAATGTTGGTAACATAGGGATTTCTACTGCTGGCACTTCAGGAATTGAAATTCAGGTTAATGGAATACCTAATCCCGAAAAAGTACGAGAAATAATTGATAATTATCGATTACAGGAACCCCTTTTATGACCAAAGTACCTTTAAGCAAGTAGGGAAAGTTTTGACATTAAGTAAATCCTGAGTGACACGGATAGCTTGGAAACTCTTGCAGATATCGAAATTATGGTCATCAACCAGGCTGGACAGTTGCCTGCTTAATTCTTTTGCCGATGCGATGTACACTACTTTTAGACAGGTGAGTAGCCCGACTCAAAGCTCTCACTGACTTGATTCCTAATTCTTTGGTGGCTTGATAGACTTTTTGGCAACGCTGTCGCAGCCCCATATGTCAGTTTTCTCGCTTTGCCTCAGATTTCTTATTAAAATTAAATCATGATTTGCGATAATTATTAACACTCCGCCGACAGTTATCTGAAGAATCGGGGGACACGTAAAGATTTGTGAACGAGGTAGAGAGTTAACTCAATAACTTAATGGGTAAAGGATACAGAAAATAAACAACTGGCCAACTTCTACATAATAGTTGGGGAGTGACAAATTCCATATTATGTATGCTCTGAGTAGGTTTCAGCCGTTAGCTCAGTAAGGTATTCAGCGACCATGATTATGGGCGATACTCACCCTTTGATTGCGTTGTATGCCGATTCGTTTTCACATAAGAGTACAGTAATGACATTATGAGCCGTTTCGCCAATGTCGTCTGTCATAAGGCAAAGGTCGCCTCTCCCTCATGAGAGTCGGGGTTGAGCGGGCGCACAAGAACAATAATTTCTCGATCCAGTTTCTTGAGGAAAGATAAAAGTTTATCGGTGCTGAAACGGTTGTATTCGTTGTTCATCAATCGGGATACTTCAGGCTGAGGAATGCCAAGAAGCGCAGAAATTTCTCGTTGTTTCAAACCGCGCTCTTCAAGGATTTTATGCACTTGAAAGCCCAGTTTAGCGCGTGCGTATAGCTGATCAGAGTCCTCAAGGCCAAGATCGGCAAAAACATTACCGCACCCGCGATATATTTCCGTTTTTTCGTTCTCACTGGTCATTTTTCGCATCCGACTGTGCCTCTTTGTATCGGCGTTTGATTACATCCACATCTTTTTGCGCTGTCTTAATGCCCTGGGGCGATTTCTTTTGAAAATCATGAAGGATATAAATGCTTTTTCCAACCTGTACAGCATAGACAGCGCGGTATGTATCGCTGTCATAGCGTTTGACGATTTCCAGAACCCCACTGCCCACCCCGCTAAACGGTTTGGCATTTTTGGGTTTTCCGCCAAATTGTACAACTTGCAGAGCATCACCAATATCTTTCTGCACATCTGAGGGAAATTGCTGGATGTTTTTCCGAGAATCTCCCAACCAAACTATCGGGCGGATCTGTAGATCGTCGTCCAATGGTTACTCCGTCATAATATATGAAATTTCTGATAAAAGCAACTTCTCAATTTTTATACAAGGGTTTGAAATCTTTGATACCATAGCTTTAAGACCTTTGAGCTGTTTTGATGCCGTCTGAACGTAGCTTACCTTTTCTGCAGCCTGAGAGGCCGACTCAATTTTCGGCTTTGGGATATTTATTCGGGAAGTTTGAGTCCAATCCCGACGAAGCTCCCAAGGAGAAAATCAAAGGATTAATGCGACTCAAGCAAGGCATCTCGATAGAGACAATAATTCGGCGAAACTCCTGGAAGAAAATAACGCAAAACCCTAAATGGGGCTTGGAGAAAGCCTATCTGTGGCGGGTGTATTTTCGGACAACTACGGACGGAAAACTGACACAACTGGAAATCACTCAGTTTGCTCCTATCGAAGGGAAAACGACCCTGCGCCATTCGCTACCGGTGGAGACAGGAGTAGATCTGTTTCGGATTCGCGGAGTGATCTCCGAAGTCAAAGACCAAACAGTTGTCGTGTGTGTAGAGCGAAATCCCACCACCCCGGCTGGGAAAGAGAACACCTTCAAGTGGAAACCGTTTTTGCTGACGCTACAGGGAAGTCTGTCTCCAGAGCCCGAAAAAGGGCAGTTTTGGGAATTAATCTGTAAGAGAGAAGGGGAACTTCTGAGGCTCTTGGAAGCTAAGTGCGTTGAGGAAAATCCCGAGGCTTTGAGACGTTCACTATTCCCTCAACCTGAATCCCCTCAATCTCAACCTGAATCTCCTCAACCTCAACCTGAATCTCCTCAACCTCAACCTGAATCCCCTCAACCTGAATCCCCTCAATCTCAACCTCCACCAACACCGAGTGATGTCATCATGATCTCAGGCAGAACACCAGAAATCACCGTAAAATTCACTTCTCGTCCAGACCTTCCGAAAAAGGGTAAAAAAGTGACTTTGCTCGTAACGGGAGAAAACGGAATCGTCGTGAAAGCACAACTGAATCGTAAAACCTTGATCAGACACGTAGGGAAAATGGACAAGTATGCTGATTGGGTGGCCGCTCTTTCAGGAAAAATTGCCAGTGTCTCTCCTGAAGGGATCATTGAGTTAGAAAGGGTGGGTATAAATGTGTTTGAGAAGAAAGAGAAAGCAGCACCTGATGAGAAGAAAGGGAAAGCAGCATCTGAATCCGGCTCTCGGAAAACGGACCAGGATACGGCTTCATCCACTGCTCCCCAACAATTGCCAACGGATCAGGATACGGCTTCATCCACTGCTCCCCAACAATTGCCAGCGGACCAGGATACGGCTTCATCCACTGTTCCCCAACAATTGCCAAAGCGGCCCAAACAGGTTTTTCGTCTTGTCAAATAGACTTTCTTCAAATTTAGCCACTTATGCTCAAACATACCCGGCCAGAAACTGATAATCCAAGGGCGACAGCTTTGCCAGGGCCTGCTTGATGTTGTCTGTCAGGACTCGCCAGACCAACCCCCGTGCTAGAGGGTACTTGCTGTAGTAGAGCTTAATAGAGACCATAATTAATTTGAGCATTTCAAGCCCCTTCTCCACAGATTCTCTCAGCATGCCGCACACGTCATCGACATCCACTTGGTATTCTGAAGGGATGGGCAACCACTCTGGCCAGGTTTTCAAGTG
>JBFRWF010000167.1:0-24485 GCA_051439465.1 Xenococcaceae cyanobacterium
TGTCGAAACCCCTTAAGTTAGCGCTAAGCTCCCTTAGAGCTAACTTAAGGGAAAAACCAGGAAATCCAGATCGTGAGATTTGGAAGCCCCCGCTACAATCTTTGATTTAGCGGTGGGAGGATGTCACCAAGAACTGACGCTACGCCGACCTTTGTAACAGCTTTGGGCAATGGCAGCGACGGGGAAGCGATCGCATTCAATCCGGACGATGGTCTCATCTACCACTGGTCTGGCATAGATGACGATCTCCTAAATGATCCAGAAAGTCACCAACAGGCTCCCAGCGAAGCTGCGTCTTTGGCGATCACTGAATAACCAAAGACGATCGCTAATAACCACAGGCGAACTTAAAATATTAAGAATTATCAAAAATGCTTGACTAGCAGCTGCGTTGCACAGCTAATAATTTATCTTTGATAGGAGTGAAAAAAAGAGCTACCAACTTCAGGCGGGACACTTGGAGTAGGGTTTTGATTCACAACCCTTTATAGGACTGCTATAGTAGTCACGTTCCTCGTTACCCGTTCCCGTTCCCTGATCCAAAGTTCCCTGATCCGAAGTTCCCTTTTGATTACTGTCCCAGCTTAAGTGGATAACCGTATTGACGAGTGTCCGAGGTAAAAAATGCCGAATAGCGTTTTTCTTTTTTGGTTATAAACTCCAAAAACTTCAATTGATACTACTAGCATCGCTGATAGTCAACATCATTATCTTTAAACCTCTATCAGCTTATGCTCAAGCTAACGTTGAAGAGTTAAAAGAAATCTTTAATAATTCATCTTCTTCTGAGATAGATCGAGTCTTTGTTACCTTTTTAATTAATGGAAAAGAAAAAGGTCAGGTTCTTATTTTTATTTCACCGGATGACCAGATTAGTTTCCAAGCTACGCCCGTACTCCAACAGACAGTAGATATACTCCTGGAAGAAGTTCAGCAGCAATTAGAAGCTGCGGTAAATCCAGAAGGAAATCTTACACTTCAATCTCTCAGAGAGATTGGAATTGAGGCAGAGTTTGACCAACGGAGATTGGAATTACAAATCGAGATTCTTCCAGAAAAACGTCAAACTGCTTTTATTCCTTTAGTTGGCGAAGGCATACCGCCTGAAGCAGAGAAAGCTTTACCCCCTAGTGACTTTAGCGGCTGGCTCAATATTCGGATTGCAGAAGATATTCGGTTGTCAGGGAGAAATACTTCAATCATAGGACGACAGCCGATTAATATAGATTTTGATAGCGCATTGAATTACAAAGGATGGGTATTAGAAAATAACTTCGCTTTTAGAGAAGATTCGCCCAATCCCTGGCAACGCAATTTTACTAGTCTTGTCCGCGATGATCCGCAGAATGCCTTGCGCTATAACCTAGGGGATTTTTCTTTATCCACTAGGGATTTTCAAGGTAGGGATTTTCAAGGAGGGGGTGAGTTTGGAGGAATTGCGGTTGCTAAAAGCTTTTTCCTCCAACCCTATCAGAAAACTTTTCCTGTCGGTGAATATGAGTTATTTTTAGAAAATCCAGCAACGGTAGAAGTATTCGTTAATGGTGGGCTGACACGAATCTTAGAATTAGAAGCAGGTCGGCATAATATTCAAAATTTCAACCTGAGTACGGGAATTAATGATATAACTTTGGTAATTGCAGATGATTTGGATCGGACAAAAATTATTAATTTTTTAGTTCCTTTTGATTTTAGACTACTGGCTCCCGGTGGACAAGGATTTGCTTACAGTTTTGGATTTCCGGCTAATCGAATTACGGCAGAGCGCAGTTATGATTTAGCTCGTCCCACGTTATCTCTTTTCCATCGAGCAGGTTTAACGAATAACTTGACTTTAGGCGGATTTTTTCAAGGTAATCCACAACAGCAACTTGTTGGTTTTGAAGGACTTTGGGCAACTACCTTGGGAAATTTTGAGATGGAAACTGCCTTCAGTAATTTAAATAATATAGGAAGTGATTATGCGGTGAAGTTAGAATACCGTTATCGTAATAATTATCAAAATAATCCATCAGACAGAGATTTTAACCTCAGTATCGAATATCGGGGCGAAAATTTTACCAGACTGGGTGAATTAACTGCTTCCAATGGGTTGGCTTACGAAATCGCTGCGAACTATGGGCAAAAAATTTTTGAGGACATTAATATGAATATAAGTGTTAACTATCGCTTTGGTAGACAGGAGATAGTTTCAGATTCTGGCACTATTTATTTCCTGCTCTCTAAGCCATTGTCAAAGGGATTAAGAGTAAATTCGAGCTTAAATCAGGGCTTTAACATTAATGGCCAAGATGATTTAGGTATGACTCTGAATTTGTCTTTTATTCCACCTCGTTCAAGACAATCTGTAAGGACTTCGATAAATACAATTACTGAGACTCAGCAGATTAATTGGTTTTGGAGCAGTCCTTATCTCGTTAATGGAGTTAATAGGAATGTGACGTTACAAAACTCGCCCACAGGAGACAACCTAGATGCTAGCCTTGAATATACCCATTACCGAGGTAAAATAGATGTTTCTCATAACGTTGATGTCGATAATCGTGACGGTAGTATAGAAAACATTAGTCGTCTTCGTCTAGAGACGGCTGTTGTCTTTGCTGATGGTCACTTTGCCATTACCCGTCCTGTGACCGATAGTTTTGTTTTGGTTGTCCCCCATCCTAATCTAGAAGGTCAGACCATTGAACTGAATCCTTTTAGAGGTGGGTTTGAAGCGCGAGTGGACAGTTTTGGTCCAGGGGTGATTCCCGATCTTCAGTCCTATCGAGTATCTAAGGTATTAGTCGAAGCACTAGATTTGCCACTGGGTTATGATTTGGGTTCACCCAGCTATACGGTATTACCTACGCATAAAAGTGGAACGTTGATTCAGATTGGTACTGATGCGACAGTTTTTATCAGAGGTATTATAGTCGATTCCCAAGGAGAACCTGTAAGTTTAAAGGTTGCTGATGTGATTTCCCTTGACGATCCAGATTGGCAGTCTGTGACATTATTTACCAATCGTGCAGGTAAGTTTGCAGGGGAAGGATTTAAACCAGGTCGTTATCAGGTTCGCTTTTTGGGAGAAGAGGAAGCTGTGTTAGAGTTTACAATTCCCACTGGACAAACAGGGTTATATGATGTTGGGACTTTGCAACTACCTGAAAGATAGTATATCCTGAAATTACTCTATGAATTCCGAACGTTTATTACTGCTCCTACTTGAGTACTGGTGCAATCTGCTTGACCAATATTGAGCGATCGCGTCCCTTCTACCAACCGTCCTATAAAAGGAAATTTCGGTAGTATAGTTGAGGGTGTCGAATGTGGATTAAGAAGTTACTGTGAGTCAAGGGAGAAATCATGATCTGCAAAACTTTTAGGTTAGACTTCAAAAACGATACACTGATTATTCCCCAAGAGATAATGGAATATCTACGTCAGTGTCAACAAGAGGTTGAGGTCTCGTTAACGATTCAGTCTCCTGAACCTGCGACTTTCAATCCCAGTTCTTCTTCTGAAAAAAGTGAAAAAGACTTTCAGGCAGCTTGGAATCGCTGGTTCGATGAAGTAGATCAACTTGAGCTTGAATCTCCCAAATCGGAGCCAGATGAATACGGAAAGGCGCTCATCGAAAAGTACAAAAAGCAAGGGCTGGATCTATGACTTTGTGCGATGCAGGACTTCTCTTGGCTCTTGTTGATAAAAAACAATCCAAGCACGCGTCCATAAGAAGAGCGCTGACAAAACTCTCAATGCCGCTCATTACCACATGGCCATGTTTTGCAGAAGCTATGTATCTCGCCCTCCATCGTGGGGGATGGGTTGCGCAGAATCAGCTTGGGAAGCTTCTTTTCGATGGCATATTAACTTTCTACGAGATTCAAGAGAGTGATTATCATAGGCTGTTTGAGCTCATCGAGAAGTATCGAGATCGCCCAATGGATCTCGCAGATGCAACGCTTGTTCTCGCTGCTGAGCGTCTTCATCTGAAACAGATATTAACTCTGGATTCAGACTTTTTCTTTTATCTCATCAATGACTCCGAGCCATTCGATGTCGTTCATTTGGAATAATCTCTTTTTAATTTTATATTAGTTGGCACCTTCAATAGGAGCAAATCCTTGACACTGAATATTCTCAGTCACGACACGGGGTTCGAGGAATTGCAACAGATAGTCTGGACTGACGAAATAGCCGTTTTCAGAAACTTCCATTTCTAAAGCTACTTCTGCTTCCTGCCGTCCTTTCTCAATATATTCTCGAATGCGATCGCGTCCCTTCTACCAACCTTCCTATAAAAACTTTAATATGAATTCTGAACGTTTATTTGACACTGGTTGCCACTTTTAGGCTTTGGGCTAAATTTGAACCATCATCTTCATTATCTGAATATTTATTGAAAATTTCCTCAAACACCTCTTCCCCATAGATTTCTCCATTGCTGATAAATCTTTCCGCTTCCACAGAGCCATCCGTGAGAAATTCGACTTCTAATCGTTCTCCAGGAACAACAACTGTTACCATAATTGCTTCATCTCTGTTCCGGTCTAAAGTATAGCTGATTTTAGATTTTTCTAAATAGTCTAAAAAATTCATTAATTTAGTAAAAACATCATTTCTCATTTGTCAAACCTTTTATCTGCTAATAATTTACGGACGACTTTAAAGCCAATTTTATTTTCCTTAGCTCCAGCGATAATCTCTTCCCATGTCATCTGAATCAATTCGTCCCAACTGGGGGAACCTCTTGGTAACTTAGCCTGCTTAATACTCCCTTTTTTCTGTTTGAGAATATCAGCAACTTTTTGACCTGAAAATTTATCGACTATTTTTATCTCCTAAGTTGAGTTAGACGTAAAACTGAAGCTCTTGATTTTAATGCCCGCTCGGAGGCTCTGCCTCTGGGAGTAGATGAGGGGCAGTTGAAGGGTTCATCTTGAGGGCACGATCATAGCCCCAGATGAGGCAGAGCCTTATTTCCTTGTCTCACCTTTCCGGCTTATAGTTCCAGATCCTTACTCTGTACCTTCAATAGGAGCAAATCCTTGACGCTGAATATTCTCAGTCACGACACGGGGTTCGAGGAATTGCAAAAGGTAGTCCGGTCCCCCGGCTTTTGAACCCACACCAGAAAGTTTGAAACCACCAAAGGGTTGCCGCGCAACAATTGCCCCTGTAATATTACGATTGATATAAAGGTTGCCCACTTCAAATTCTTCAGAAGCACGTTGAATGTGGTCAGGTGTGCGAGAATATAAGCCACCGGTGAGGGCGTAGTCAGTACCGTTGGCAACTTTGAGCCCTTCGTCGAAATCCTTCACCCGCACCAGGGCCAAAACTGGTCCAAAAATTTCTTCTTGGGCAATGGTAGCAGTGGGGGAGACTTCTGTAAAAACGGTGGGACTGACGAAATAGCCGTTCTCTGGAACTTCCATCTCTAAAGCCACTTCTGCTTCTTGCCGTCCTTTCTCAATATATTCCCGAATGCGATCGCGTGCCGTGGCATCAATTACTGGTCCTACCTGAGTACCGGGGCGATCTGCTTGACCAATATTGAGCGATCGCGTCCCTTCTACCAACCTTTCCACAAAGGTATCATAAACCGATTCGAGAACAATTACCCGGGAACAAGCGGAACACTTTTGACCGCTATATCCAAAAGCCGATTGCACTACCCCAGCCACCGCTTGATCTAGGTCAGCACTCTCATCAATGATAATCGCATTTTTACCCCCCATCTCAGCAATTACACGTTTCAGATGGTTTTGTCCTGGTTGCAAGACAGCAGCATCGGCATAGATCCGACAACCAACTTCCCGCGAACCTGTAAAAGCAATCAGGTGAACATCAGGATGCTTAACCATATATGTACCCACCTGAGAACCTTTACCGGGAACATATTGAAACACCCCTTTGGGGATACCTGCCTCTACTAAAATTTCAGCTATTTTCGCCGCAACAACCGTCGAGTTTTCAGCAGGTTTAAGTAAAGTGCAATTTCCCGCTACCAAAGCAGCAACTGTCATCCCAGTAGCAATAGCTATGGGGAAATTCCAGGGAGAAATCACAACGGCAATGCCTCGCGGCTGGTAGACATAGCGATTGTTTTCACCCGCAATGTCGTAGTTGTGTCCCCGATCCAGACGTTCCATTTCGTCGGCATAATAGCGACAGAAGTCAATAGCTTCTGAGACTTCTGCATCTGCTTGCTGCAAAACTTTACCCACTTCCAGACATACCCAAGCAGCCAGTTCATACCGACGTGCTTCCATCAATTCAGCGGCTTGACGCAGTATTCGGGCCCTCTCAGGGACAGGGGTACGCCGCCAAGTGGGAAAGGCTGCTTTTGCTGCTTGTATTGCTTGTTCTGCTTGTTCGGTGGAAATCAAGCCAATTTTGCCAATCACCTCACTGGGGTTAGAGGGATTGACAGAATTGATGGTTTTAGAAGTTTCTACGTATTCGCCATTAATCAGTGGTAGGTAAGTTTTACCGAGTGAGGCGCGGACTTTTACTAGGGCTTGTTGGGCTTTTTCTCGCATGGTAGCATCTGAATAATCTGTGTCAGCAGCATTGGAAAATTGGGAATTGAGAATTGGGAGATTTTCTCCTTCTTCCCCTGCTTCCTCTGCTTCCTCTGCTTCCTCTGCCTCCCCTGCTAATATAGGTGGGGCGATTAATTCTTCAATGGGACGTTCTTCTAGATTTTGCCGCAGGAAAGAAGTGTTGGCGGTATTTTCCAGCAGACGGCGAATCAGGTAAGCCATCCCGGGGAGGAGTTTTCCGTAGGGAGAGTAAACTCGAACCCGATGACCTCGCTTGAGTAAGGCTTTCCCTAGTTGTTCACCCATGCCATAGAGAACTTGCATTTCAAAGCGACGGCGGGGGATGTTGAGGTTTTCAGCAATAGCGATGGCCAGGGCTTGCGATCGCACGTTATGACTAGCTATGGCTGCGTGCAAATACTCGTGATTTTCCAGCAGCAGTTGAGTCATCCGCTCAAAATTAGCATCGGTAGCGGCTTTGTCATTGTAAACTGGTACAGGCCAATGGTGCTGGATTGATTTAATAGTTTCCTGATCCCAATACGCCCCTTTTACCAATCGCAGTGTGAGGGGATAGCCCCGCTGTTTTGCCCAGTCAATCAAATCCCGCAAGTCTTGTTCAGAGTCTCGAAGATAGGCTTGTAGCGTCATCCCCACATCGGTACGGCTGCGGAACTCCTCTTCCATCAACAATTCTTTGAGGATAGAGAGGGTTAAGTCTTTATAGACATACTGTTCTATGTCGAAGTGAATGGCTGCGCCAAGTTCTTTGGCGCGGCGGAGGAGGATGCGGATGCGATCGCAGACCTTTTCCTTACTCCCCTCTGGATCAATGGGGTCAAACTGAGAATAAAACGCTGTTAACTTGACAGATACCTGAACTTGTGGTAAAAATTCACCATCAGCAGCATCAATTTCTTCTACCCTTGACCATTTCTCACCTTGCTGGGTTAGCTGTTCCATCAAATCCAAATAGCCTTGCAGATAAGACTGTGCCTCAGTCTCTGTAATTACAGCTTCCCCTAATAAGTCGATGGTAAAAGTCATTTTCTGCTTGCGCAGGCGTTCAATAGTCTTAATTCCCTGTTGAATATTTTCCCCAGCAATATACTTATGCGCCAGAGCCTCTACGGCTTTGGCAATCGTCGCCGCTGCTAATTGTGCTGGAGGCGAATTAGGATCGGTAAAGTTGAGAATTGCTTTTAGAGCTGAGGGCAATTCTACCGACTCCTCCCCCAGGTATTGTTGCAGATGGCGGGCTATTTCGGGGTTACTCTGTAGAGATGGCAAGCAGTCAATGAAGCGAAACAACTGCACTCGCAAGCCAGGATTACTCATTGCCCAAGCTAGCAGTTTATCATCCCAGCGCATTTGGTCGCGCATCTGAGCAAAGAGGGAAGGCTTCTCCCGCATTGCTTCCAGGAGTTGTTTGGCGATTTCCTGGGTTTTCGCTTCGTAGGTTTGATGAGAATTTATTTGTAGAATCACAGTTAATGAACTCCTATTCCGACCAATTTCCTTTGTAGCCACTGTCCCGGCTTAAGTGGATAGCCGATTTAGGTTTAGTATCCCGGGTTATCCCCCGAATACTTCTCCCCTACATTACAATTATATAATCTGCGTGAGTAATAACAGCTAAGGGAAGAATTAATGCCCCTAAAAAATTTGCTCCACGACAAAATTATCGAAGGTCGAGCATTCCTAGAAGCATTTGATATTATATATTAAGCTGAATAAATTAGTAAAATGCTGAAGCAGGATTAGATTATCAAAATGGCAATGGATTGGATTTTACAGCGAAGGGCAAGAAAGCTTTAAGATAGCGCTAAAATTGCTAGTGAGGTTTCTGAATAGCCCTTCTAATGTTACTCCTGCTCCGCAGTGTGAAAGGAAATTGAGGCTATCAACTTAAGCCGAATGGTACTCAGTTAAGCATATAAGAATGGAACACGGATAACGCGGATGAACCGGATAACAAGGATTTTCACTGATAGGGAATTCTTACTGGTAGGAAACTCCTCGATATTTCTTGCTAGACTGTTTTTGCCTAGATATTTGAACAGAAGGTGACTGGGATTCAGACTTCTTGTCTAATTCCCCTCCGTCTTCGTAGGAAAACCCTCGATATTTCTTGATAGACTGTTTTTGAACAGGAGGTGACTGGGATTCAGACTTCTTGTCTAATTCACTTGATATCGAAGTTTCAGGATTTTCCAGCCAAACCGTCAGATAATACTGACTTTCTACGAGCAAACAGAGAAGCTTAGAGCTATAATATTTTTGACAGAAATTGATTGCTGCTTCGCGAAGATTTTTGGAAAAATCTGGCCCTCTAGTAAGGAGTTTATTTTGGAATACAAGTTGAGATTGGGAAGGGCCGGGAACACTTTGAAGTTCTAGCTCTTGTATGGTAGTAGTAGAGAACATAAGCTAATTTACTAACAAATGATGGTTTTCGGAATTTTCAACAGCTTTGTATTTAACACTCTTGCGGATAGAATCCGTGTGTGCTATTCTATCAATATACATATAAAATCTAAATCGCAACATCAGTTTACGAAATCTTCACATAATGTTAAAAAAAGCACGAAATCTTCACATAATTTTCAACAAACCGCTCGGAAAGTGACTGGTGACTGGTGACTGGTGACTGGGAAGAATTTATGTTGAGTTAACTTTTTTGGATGAAAACTCTCCCCGTCACCCCGTCTCCCCGTCACCTGTTCCCTGCTTCCGGAAAAAAGAGGGCAGTTAACCCGGAGGTATTAAACTCAGATCTTGCACCTGATGTTGAAAACCAGATTTTTAGCCAAACAACAACGAATTTAATAGGGTTTCAGCCTCTAAAAATCTGGTTTTTTGGACTTTTTGATAATGGTGCAAGATTTCAGTTAAATGCACAACAGCGTCCTACTACTACTTATCTGCTCGGCTCATAGGTGATAATCACAACCCCGTCTGAATTATAAACTTCCATGGGGATTCCCGTATTGTTACTAATAGCTTGCAAGCTTTGTTCTAGAGTCGAAATGTGATCGAGTAGTTGCATTTGGGTTTGAAGATTTCCCTCAGCTTTAGCATAGAGGGCTGTGTGCCTCACCTGCTGCATATAAACAGGGGTCAGGTGAACTTTGATCGCATTATCGTTAATGGTATAGTCACAGATTTTGGTTCCCCCAGAACAAGTTTTTTCTAAATCGCTACGGACTTGCTGTAACTTCACAGCAACTTTCAGTTGTGCTTGTGCCTTTTCAAGAGCTTTTGTATAAGAAATGATCAAGGGCAGAGCTTGAGTGTATTGAAAGCTGTTTTTGGGCATCTGTTCGATATAGATCAAGGCATTGCGCCAGTGAGAGACAGCTGCCGACCATTGGTTAATCGATTCAGAATTTTTCGCCAGTTGAGCCTGGCGAGTCGCTTGGTTGTAAATATTAGCAGCAAGTTCCTCTTGGTTTTTGCGAGTCTTTGCTGCTACCAACTTGGGCATATAGCTTTCCAAGAGTCGCTGTGCCTCCTCAGAGGCAGTTGTTCCTTGGGGAATCTCCTTGAGCCGCTTGAGTGTCGTTTGCCAGGTAGCGTGAACTAGCTGCCAGTTTGATAGCGACAAGGCAGCATTTTGACGCATTTTGGCAATCTTGGCTGCTTGCTTGGCAGCTTTCAGACTTGTTGTTGCCTTTCGTTCTGCCTTCAATCGCCAATCAATAGTTGCTAAATTTCTCTGATACTCCTGAATTTTTGTTTGGGCAAAAGAGTACAGCTCACTATCTGCTGGGAGTTGTTCCAAGCGAGCGATCGCCTCTCGCCAGAGTTTCCGAATTTCGGACCATTTCGACACAGGAAATGGAGGATTTTGAGCTATAGAAGCTGCCTTGCCACCTATCTGGAGAATCCCTATCATTTCCTCTAAGCTTTCTAACCTTTCTCCATAGGCTTTCAGGAGATTTTCTGCCTCAGGGCGATAACTCGACCAAGTCGGAATTGATTGTAAAATCTCCATCGACTCAATTAACTGCTGCTGTGCTGCGAGAATTTCTCTTGCCGATTGGGGCTGCTCCAGTATTTTTGCCGACTTCTGAGCCAAATGCTGTGCCTGGGGAATCGCCTGACATTCCCTAATCACACAGGGACGAGTCAAAGCATAAAAACTGCTAAAGAACATCCCCAAGCTAATACCAGTACCCGCTGCGATTACTGGCCACCAAGAGTTGGGTGTCTTCCTTTTTTCCCGGCGATCGGGGAATTCATTAACCTCAAAACCGAACTTTTCATCTAAACTCAGATCTGCTTCGAGCTCTGGGATTTTCCCACCAAAAGCAGCGGCGGCGGCGTTTATCTCCTCAGCAATATCTCTACCCTGTGAATTAATTGTCAGAGTTGGAAGAGCGGGCTGCTCTTGCCCATGTACAATTAGATACATCAGTACCTGATAGTTTCCTGAGATTTGCTCATCATCGAGGGTTTGCCTCAAGAGGAGAAAAACCTGTTGTAAGTAAAGTATGACTGGTTTTGGGTGGTGAACCAGGATGATCAGGTTTTGCTCGATAAAAAAGCAGCGAATCTGTAATGGGACAGTCTGTAAAGGTTCTGACTGTAAGCGTTTTTGTAAAAGCTGCTCAAGATCCTTTAAATTGACTGATCTCGTAGCTGTTTCTCTCATGACAACAGCAGATAAATTGGGTTGACTAACTTTTCTTAGGGACTATAGTTACAGTTATAGAGTTCCCCGAAATCCTGAAGAAATAACAACAGGGGGTGTCAAAATCGAAATTTTTCTCTCAAAACGTGGGGGTGAGGGGGCTATAGTACTGCGACCATAGCCGTAGGCTTGGTTCTATGGTACGTCAAAAGGGAACAGGGAGTAGAATTTTTGGCATGGTTTAAAACAGAGTAACACGGTTAGAGGGGGGAGAGGGGGAGACGGGGAGACGGGGAGACGGAGAGATAAATTTTCAACGAAAAAATCAGCTTTCTCCCCCGCACCCTACTCCCTGCTCCCCCGCAGTCTCAACCGACAAATTTTTGTTAACCGAGCAGTATTGGGGTAACAACAGTTCAGACTTCTTCATGGATTTACTCGAATATCAGGCAAAAGAATTATTTAGTGAGGTTGGGATTCCCGTTTTACCATCCCAACCCATTGACGATCCAACAGAGCTGAAGAGATTGCAGATTCCCTATCCGGTGGTGCTGAAATCTCAGGTTCGCGCTGGGGGAAGGAGTAAAGCCGGTGGTATTCGCTTTGTCGAAAATACCATTGACGCGATCGCCGCAGCGCGGACAATTTTTAACCTGCCAATTGTAGGTGAATATCCCCAAGTGCTATTGGCAGAAGCCCGCTACGATGCCCAGCAGGAATTTTTTCTGGCGGTGGTACTAGATTACCAGCTACAGCGCCCTGTCCTTCTCGGTTCAGCCAGAGGGGGGATCAATGTTGAAGCATTGTTAAAACAAATGCAAAAGGTAGTGGTTGACGATGAATTTTCTCCTTTCTACGCTCGACGTTTGACAATTAAGATGGGACTCCAAGGGGTGCTGATTCAGTCCGTTAGCGCAATTATTGAGAAGATGTACCATCTGTTCATAGAAAAAGACTTAGACTTAGTGGAAATCAATCCTCTAGGTATCAGTGCTGACGGTGAGTTAATGGCTCTCGATGGCAAAATTACAGTTAACGACAATGCCTTAGGACGTCATCCGGATATTGTTTTGCTGAGTGCACCAAAGAAGATGCACTCAGAATATTCTCCTCTAGAACTAGAGCAAAGCCTGTCCCCACTTTCTGGAAAACCACCAGAACCGCGATGGCTCGATGGGATAGACGAAAAAGGAAACGTGGGAATTATCTGCAATAGCCTTGGTTTAGCCCTGGCGACTTGGGATTTAATCTCTCAGGGAAAGGGAAAGCCCTCATGCTGCTTGGTAGTTGGAGAGTCTGGGAACAGCTTGCTGCTGCCGAATTCTTCCTTAGCTCAACAGCTAGAGGAGGCTCTAGATCGGATGGGGAAAGTAAAAGGACTCAAAATTGTGTTGGTGAATATCCTGGGCAGTCCTGAAACTACTGAAACTGTAGCGCAAGCGATCGCCGATTATCTCCAACCACAAATTGAGCCAGCATCGATCCAGAAGGGGGAAGAACGCATCCAAAGAGCCACTGGTTCTGTCTCTTCTGTCCAAAAACACAGTCCTAAGTCCCGTTCTAGCAAACAGCGACCTGTCAACCAACTTCAGTTTGTGCTCCGCCTAGTTGGGGGAGAAATTGACCCTATTAAAGAAAGTTTAGCAGCAATGTCTGTACACTGGACAGATAACTTGGAAAAAGCGGTGAGCCTGACGATATCTCTTGCCAAATCTAAGTGATTAAGGATTGGTGTCCAAGGCGCAGAAATCTTTTTTGTATTTATTTCCCCATTATCAACAAATAAATTTTAATTTTTAATTCATAATCGTTCATGGTGAATGCTCCTAAACTTAAAAGGGGAGACTAACTACCAACTTCTCAGTTGCACTCGAAGAAAAGAGGCAAACATCATGAACAAGTTCAAACAGATTAAAGCTACTACCCTAGCAACTGTTGGTTCACTCAGCGTTGGTGCTGTCTGTCTGCTGACACCATCAGCTATGGCTCAGAAATATTCAGATTGCTTCATGATTAATGAGTCTGGACAAGTTGTAGAATTATCCTCTATATGTGAGGATTCACCTGTCCGAGTGCGCCAAGGTTTGACTGAGCCTACTCGTCCTACTCCCACAAGCTCTACATCAACAAACTCTAGACATTTGAGCGAAAGCTCAATAAGCGTTACAGGTTTTCTAACACCTGCTAAATCATCTACTAGATTCCACCATTCAGACTACGGATTTCATCCAGTCCACCATTCAGACTACGGGGTCCGCCGATTCTCCGATTCAGACCAAGGGCTCCGCCGATTCTCCGATTCAGACCAAGGAGTCCGCCGATTCTCCCATTCACGTCGCGGGGCCCGCGTATTATCCCGTTCAAGCTGCGGGTTCTGCCAATTATCCCATTCAGACTATGGGTTCCGCCGGTTCTCCCATTCACGTCGCGGGTTCCGCCGATTCTCCCATTCACGCTACTGGTAGAGATGCTGATTGACTGACAAAAGTCCTGAAAGCCTTATGCTATAAGCTTTTCATCTGTGACCTCTAAAAGGCGCTCGCCGTAGGCGCACCTCCGGTGACCGCGAAGGGAGATTAACCCGACTGCCGAGGTCACTCTAAACCTTGCCAGAACTACGTTATGGCCAACTCAAATCAGGATTGCTGAAAGGCAGATTCAATGAAGGTTCTGCGAGTTTTGTCAGTCAACCTTTCGAGATGATATAGAACCAGTTTAGTCAGAGAAAATTTCTAATATGAATTGGACACCACCGAGTAAAGTCCTGATACAGGGCATCACAGAACCGCTAAGTTTACACTATGCTGCTAGAATGAAAGCCTACGGCACGAATATTGTCGCGGGTATCAGTGCTGGTAAGGGTGGTCAGCTCTTAGATGAGATTCCTGTATTTGATTTGGTGGAAGAAGCGCTCTCCCAAGTGGGAGAAGTGGAGACAACGCTAATTTTTGTTGAGCCATACAGAGTTCTCGATGCAGCATTAGAAGCGATCGCAGCAGGAATTAAGCAGATTATTCTCCTCTCGGGTGGTGTTCCTCCCCTAGACATGGTTCGCCTCTTCAAAAAAGCTCAGGCAACCAACACTATGATAATCGGACCGGGTAGTGCCGGGATCATTATCCCAGAAAAAATCTGGCTCGGTACCAGTGAACCCCAATTTTATACTCCTGGAAAGGTAGGACTGATTAGCCGCACCGACAGCCTCAGCTATGAAGTCGCCCTAGAGTTGACCCAGGCAGGACTAGGACAGTCAATTGCTGTCAGTCTTGGTACTGAAGGGATTATCGGCTCTACCTTTGAGCAGTGGCTGCAAATCTTGGAAGAGGATAAAAATACTCAAGCAATTGTCCTGATCGGACAACCCAGGGGTAGTGCGGAACAAGCCGCTGCTGAGTATATTGCCTCACAGATTAAGAAACCAGTGATTGCTTACATTGCCGGACTTCAGGCACCAGCAGAAAGAACCTTTGAAGATGCTGCTACAATTATTGCTACCCAGCTATCATACTCCGTCCCGACAACCAATACAGATAAGCAGACAATCGCTGCTTTTCAAAAGGCAAAAGTAACCGTAGCCAAGGGCCCAGCTCAGATTGCTGACCTAGTCAAAAAGGTGCTGAAGAAAAAGTAGAATCATTCTCTAGTTTTTACCTACAAAAAGGTCTGCGAGTTCTTGCAGAGCCATCCTAGCCTCCTGGATTTCATTGTTAATCTCTTCTGCCGAGAGCAGAGGGGTCGCAAATCTGAGCGGTTTTCTTTGTATCACTTCCAAGGCTTGGTGTACAGCAGCCTTAATCTGATTTTTGAACTCTTTTTGACCCCGTTGTTTCTGTCGATATAAGCCTTCTTTACTGGAAGCATATAGCGGGGGTAAACAATTGAGGGCGTAGGTCGCTACCTCGATCTGGTTGATCTCCTTAGTTAGCGCGGGAGGATAATGCCCAATTTGCTTTTCTATCTCCTCAGTAACTAGCAACTCCATCGCATTTTTAGGAGCTTGGGATTGGTAAAATGATTGCGACATCTAAAAAAATTCCAATAGAATATCTTTTTTATATATATTCCACAAAATCCCTCTGGTCTTCCGTAATTTTACTGAATTGGGAAAATACTTACGCAATCTTTACTAAGTAATAGCTAGACATTATGAAAATTTATATTCTTGATTTTTGTTGATTTGTGTAGAACTTTAGGGAACTCTATAACTAGGGGTCGGAGATTAGGGATTAGGAAAAAATGGTGAAGCCTTTACCAGAGCTGATATACATTCTCTTCCCCCAGTCTCCCAGTCCCTAAAACCAGTCACTTAGAGGATTTAGTGATGAACCAAGTACTTGCTGACAAGGGAAAAATTTCAGAAATTTTCGCTCCAATAACTTTATTAGAGCAGGTATCTGACTCTCAGACTGATGGTTGCTTACAAGTATCTCAGGGTTCAGTTGACTGGCTAATTTATTTTAATCAAGGGAAATTAACCTATGCTACCCATTCTGTAGACCCTTTTGAGCGACTTGAACGTCATCTACGTCGTTTGAGTCATAAGATTCCTACCCTTACTAGCGAAGCTCGGACACAAGCGCGGTTAAAATTTGAAAGTGAGGAACCAAGCAATTTAACTCTAAGGGCTGACTATCAAGCGATTTGTTGGTTAGTTGACCAACAATATATCAATTTGGTGCAAGCAAGCAAATTAGTAAAAAGATTAACAAAAGAAGTTATTGAATTATATATTTTATTACAAGATGGAGACTACAATTTCACTCATGATTACGATAACTTACCATTTTTTTGCCATCTTGATTTGCTGTATTTGATAGAAAAATGTCGGAAAGATTTGCAAGCTTGGCAAGCTTTAAGTCCAAAAGTCTGGTCCCTCGATCAGCGCCCTTATTTTTTAAGTCAAGATCGGGCTAGACATACAGTTGATCCAGCTTTACAAAAGAAACTAAGTAAGATATTAAAAGGATTTAGTTTTCGTCAACTTGCTGCTTTGTTGGATCTAGATGAGCTTAGTTTAGCTCAACGATTAAATCCTCTGATCTTAGATGGAATTATTCTCTTACGCCCCCCTGAGCATCCTTTTGATCAATTACCAAAATTTTCTCGTAATTCTCTGAATTTGAGCGCCAGTACAACAGCAGATGGGCAAATAATTGTTAAGGAAGATAATAATTTTACTGCTCTTTCCAATACTTCATTACCACAGCAAAACTACAAGATTGCTTGTGTTGATGATAGTCCTGCAATTCTCAGAGAAGTCCAAGGATTTTTAGATGATTATAATTATTCTGTTTTCACAATTAGTGATTCAGCAAAAGCCTTGATGGAGATTATTCGAATTCAACCTGACTTGATTATATTGGATATTTGTATGCCATACATAGATGGCTACGATCTATGTCGTCTACTCAGAAAACATTCCCTACTTAAGACGAAGCCAATTGTTATGATGACAGGAAATCACGGCCTCCTCGATCGAGTAAAAGCCAGAATAACAGGGGCAACTGAATGCATAACGAAACCTTTCACCCAATCCCAGTTGCTCAAAATTATCTTCAAATACTTAACTTAGGGAACAGGGAACAGGGAACAGGGACTCGCTAGACTTCGTCGCTGCTCCGCAGAGCGCTCAAAGGCAAAAGGCATCTGCGTCAGCAGCGACGTAGTCTAAAGGCAAAAGGCAAAAGTAGGGAACAGGGAACTTCGGATCAGGGAACAGGGGAAGAAAAAGACAACAATAAGATCATTGTCAATGCTGTAGTAATATTAAAATATTATAGATGTGTCCGAAAAAATAAGTATTACTCAGATCTTGCACCTTGAATTTAACTCTGACTCTGCTGCAAGATCTGAGTATTACGAATCTTTCAATACTACGAATGGGATGATAGTATTAGAGAGGGGTAGATTTGAGGTGCCGTGAATGAGAAACAAAATCAAGCAGTTCCTAGACAGTAGAGACATAACTCCCTACAAAAATAAAGAATCGGCGACAGCCTAAATAGGCGATCGCTTTCTGCTCGCCTTCTATGCTGAACCATTCAACCTCCCCAGATCGCTTTCAATCAGCCGCTCCAGTCGCCACTAGATAAAGAGAATGACCCAAATTTCTAACATTTCGGACCAACCGCAACCAGACGAAAACAAAGACCTGCTCGTCAAAATCTTCAACAGACTCCTTACCCTAGAGGAGCAAATTAAACAAGTAAGAGTTGCTCAAGAAGAAACAAACAAAAAGGTCTCCGCTTGGGATGTGCGGCTGTGGGTGCTCAGTTTAATTTTGATTGGCGCTGCTATGACGGCTTTTATTACTATTACGCTGTCAGTTGGCAGCTTGGCTTTTAAAGTTTTGTTGCAGTGAGGTAACGACCGAGTGATCGCACTCATTACAATTCATAGTTGTTGTTTAAAGCAAATGACTAAGGTTATATTTGTAAAGCTTTGAGAGATCGCGCTGCCGTAGGCACTCGCTCTGCGAGACCGCACTCTTTGTGAGAAATGCGGGGTAAGTCCTGACGGGGAAGGGGAAGCAGGGGAAGAAAAAGACAACAAATTGATAAAGGGGGTTTTAGATCCGGATTCAGTATCATCAGTCACCAGTCACCTTCAACTGCAAAGCCTCCTCAGCGGATATCCCCTCTCCCTGATAGCCAAAATACCAGAGTGCCGCCGCTGCCTCAGCACGAGTGACAGGTTTCTTCGGCTGAAATAGGATTGTGTAACCAAACACCCGACGGACATTGGACTGTTCACCATTTTGGAAATCTGCAAATAGCGATCGCAATGCCTTCGGATCGATTTTGGCAGCATCTTGGAAGCCCCAGGTTTCCTTCACCGCATCAATGGAAGCCGACGGTAAGGCTTTACGAATATCGAGAGGCACTTTCCATAAAATAAAATTTTCCCGCGTCAAGGGAGCATCAGGGCGAAACAGTAATGCTGTACTGTCCCCAGTTAGCTGCGAGGGAATTAACCCCGCCTCAGCCAATCCCTGAATTACAGCAAAATCCGGGTCATTTTTGCCAACATCTTGAAAAATTGGTTGAGCAGTTTTTGAGCCTAAACGGATGTGTTTACCAGGTAAGTGAGCATAAAGCTTATTGTTTGCCGCTACCAGCCAACGGACATAATCCCGGCGTGTAATAGTTTTATTGGGTTCAAACTTCTTCTTTATCTGTGAGTCACTCTGATTCGATGTCAAAACCCCCAAAGCTGCCAAATCTTCCACGTATCGATGCAATTGCTGTGGTACTCGATCCAAATCCGAAAAATCTAGCGCCGATTCCGAGGTGATGGGCGTCTGATTAGACTCCTCAGTCTCCAACGGGACAATATTCTTATCCCTTTGGTACTGGATTACAAATTCTGTGCTTCTCCCAGAGTTTTGACTAACAGCAGATCCGGGGAAAACTAAAATTGTAACTTGCAAGTTATCCCGGCGTGCAACCAAAGTTTTATCAGCATCATCAGCCTCTTGGGAAAATGGCTTGACAATCTCCCAGTTGTTCGACTGAAATTCCTTTTGATAATAGCTTTCAACCAAGTTGCTGGGATCAGAAGATGCCCAACGCGTCTTTCCCTGTTCACCTGTTGACTCTGATTTTATGAGTTGTGCCTCTCGATAACGGGGAATTTCTTGGGGAAAGTTATCTGGTAGTTTGGCTTGCGTTTTGTTTGGCGGAGTTGCTGAAGGAGAATTAATCTTCTCCGCACTCTCTTTCAGCTTCGGATCTGGTGCAAATAGGCTTTCAGCTTCATCGCCGCTACAGGCAGTCAATAAACCTAAAAGGCAAGCCAAGAGACTCAAACGGAGAGGAGAGAATTTATCAGGCTTCATTTTTGTCTGGTTAAATTACTATAGTCCAGCAACTCACTGGGTTTAACTGCACCTCGCTCAGTGATAATGGTACTAATCAACTTAGCAGGGGTGACATCAAAGGCAGGATTATAAAACTCGACACCCGTTGGACACAGAATTGTTTTCCCCACTTGATATATTTCCGAGGGGTGGCGTTCTTCAATGGGTATTTCCCTACCGTTGGGTAGTTCAAAGTCTACTGTAGAAAGGGGTGCAGCCACGAAGAAAGGAATGTTGTGCGCCTTGGCAACTACTGCCAGGGCGTAAGTACCAATTTTATTCGCTGTGTCCCCATTAGCAGCAATCCTGTCAGCACCAACAATTACGACATCAATCATTCCCCGATTCATGCAATGAGCTGCCATGTTGTCAGTAATTACAGTCACGGGTATGCCTTCTTGGACGCATTCCCAGGCAGTTAATTTTGCCCCTTGGAGGCGAGGACGGGTTTCATCGGCGTAGACTCTCAGCAGTCTTTGTGATTGCCAAGCTGAACGAATTACTCCCAAGGCGGTGCCATACCCAGCAGTAGCTAGCGCCCCAGCATTGCAGTGGGTGAGAATAGTCAGTTGAGCAGGTTCACAGGGCAAGACTGACAAGCCATTTTTGCCAATTGCCTGACAGGTTTGCAAGTCTTCTATTTGGATTTCCTGAGCAGTTTTGAGGAGGGTGGCTTTAATTTCCTCGACTGTGCCAATGGTTTCATAGGCGGTTTTGAGCATGCGGGCGATCGCCCAAAATAAATTCACCGCCGTGGGGCGAGTATGGCGCAACAACTGGGCTATTTCTTCAAGCTGATTTAAGAATATCTCTGGCTTATTTGTAGTTATTTCCCTTGCACCCAGATACATCCCATAAGCCGCTGCTACTCCAATGGCTGGCGCACCCCGCACAATCATGGTTCTAATCGCCTGTGCCATATCTTCGCTGCGACTGATTTCGACAATCGCGTACTCACCTGGTAATCGGGTTTGGTCAATTAGCAATACTTTGTCTTCGTGCCAAATGACTGGATATATCTGTTTAGAGGAGGAAGTCATATCTATAATAGTAACAACTTGTTACTATAATTGACTTTGGTAAATATTGGTGAGTCTCAGGGATTAATCAATAAACTTCCCCGTCTTGTCGATATAGCGCTTCTGCTGACCAATCGAGACATATGCCCGTCCTCTGAAAAAGTCCCCAGCATAATCAAACTGGGGCTGGATGACTAACTTCCCTGTCCGATCAATATAGCCATACTTGTGGCTAATCTTGACCATTGCCAGCCCTTCAGGCTCTTCAGAGAAATTCCCCACATAATCAAACATCTGGCTAACTAGCTTTCCTGTCTGATACATATAGTCAAACTCGTTGCCAATCTTGACAGGTGCCAGCCCTTTGGAGAAGTCCCAAGGCTGATCGAACTGAGGCAGGATGACTACTCGCCCTGTTTTGTCAATATAGCCCCACAGATCGCCGATCTTGACGGCTGCCAAGCCTTCTGAGAAGTCCATCGCATCATCAAACTGGAGCGGGATAACCACTTCTCCTGTCCGATCAATATAGCCCCACTTGCCATCAAGCTGGATTGCTGCTAGCCCTTCATAAAATCTCTCAATCTCATCGAACTCAAGGGGGATAACCACTTCTCCTGTCTGGTCAATATAGCCCCACTTGCCATTAAGCTGGATTGCCGCCAGCCCTTCATAAAAGTCTCTAGCTCGATCGAACTGAGGTTCTATGACCACTTGCTTTGTCTTGTCGATATAGCCATACTTGTAGTCAATCCTGACCTTTGCCAGCCCTTCAGAAAACCGATCGACCTCATCAAACTCCGGCTGGATAACTAATTGTCCTGTCTGGTCAATATAGCCATATTTGCTGCCAACCTTAACCCTTGCCAGCCCTTCGGAAAACTGATCGGCTCCATCAAACAGAATCCGAGTGATTACCTGTCCGGTTTGGTCTTTGTAACCCCACTTATTACCTATCTCAATTGCTTCTGGTGGAGCAACAGAAGACGATAAGAGCTGCGTCGGTGACGGTGCTTCAACCTGATTAAGATCTTGCAATACCTCCACTGCCGATCGGTAACGCTGCTTAGTTGCCTGCTGCACCATCTTGTCCAAGATTTGCCCAAAAGCTTCACTCACTGGGGTTGTTAGGTAGTGCCGCCACGCCCAGTTATTTTCACTGTTGTCAAATAAATCAAAGGGGTCAATCTGAGTCAGGAGATGGAGGCAAGTTACTCCCAGACTGTACAAATCGCTGGCAAAATTGGCTTTACCTATCCCTTGCTCTGGTGCTGCATACCCAAGAGTGCCTATCACCGTTCCATTTTGACGCAGAGCGGTTCTGGTAACAAAGTTAGCCGCACCAAAATCTACTAAAACTAGTTGCCCATCCTCACGCCGTCGAATAATGTTTTCCGGCTTGATATCCCGGTGAATCACCTGATGCTCGTGAACAAATTGCAGCACGGGCAGTAAGCTATTCAGTAGTTGCCTTATCTGAGTTTCGTTAAATGCACCTTGCTCTTCCAGTTCCTTGGCTAAATTTTGCCCATCGATAAACTCTTGCACCAAATACAGTTGACCATTTTGCTCAAAATGCGCCAGCAGTTCAGGAATCTGGTCGTGTTTGCCTAACTCATCCAGCCGCACCGCTTCTTGCTCAAATAACTCGGCTGCTTTCTCAAGAGTATTAGTCCCTTGTACCTGAGGAAGAAACTGCTTAATTATGCAGCGGGGTGTCGAGAGGTTATCTTCATCAACTGCTAAGAAGGTTGTGCCAAATGTACCTTGACCAATTACTTTTGAGGCTCGATAACGTTCTCTGAGCAGTAATTCCGATCCATAAGTCTGAGACAACTGAGTTCCATTGAGATTTTGGGGCTTCTGGCAGTTGGGTTTAGAGTAATAGCTCATAATGCAAAGCTGTCAGAGGATTTATATTAATTGTGCCCCATAAGTTAAGGTTTGTGTAATAGAGTGAAAGCGATCGCCTACTTAATTTTGATAGGCTCAACATTAGGGCTTTTAAGGGTATTCACGTAATTCAAGGTTAGTTTGTCCTAAGATATCAGTATTTTCTCTCATCTGTATATTCTGTCGTTTTTAAATGTGCCTTTAACTGAAAGCATAGATATCCTCCTAGAACACCAATTCAGTAATCAGATATCTACGATAAATGTAGGGGCACGGCATCAACAAACTTTGTTTGCTCAACCAAAAGCCTCAAAACGCCGTGCCCTCCCCCGTCGAAATTTTATTACTAAATCGATGCTCTAGGTTACAATTTCAATTATTTGAATCAGTGAAGGATTTGCTGGGCGATCGCCCTCGCCGCTTCTTCAAAAATTTCAAGACTTTCCTCATCCCAAATACCAGCACAACCACGACTACGATAAAAGCCAGCACCGGTACCAGCAGTGCCAAAATTGATAATACTGTTGCACTAAGAGCCTCAGTAGTGGAAACCAATGGATTACCCAGCCCACCAGTGAGGCTAGTAGAAGCTAATCGAGTCACGCTGGTGAAACCTTCAACAATACCAGCCGCTCCACCTCCAGCGATCGCAGCAATAGTCCACTTCAACACCGGATCTATCTCACTACCTAATGTAGCAGCCGTGAGCATTGTACCAACAGCGAGGGCAGTGGGGATTTCAATGGTATCCAAGAAATTATCTACAACGGGAATATAGTAAGCCACAATTTCCACAGCAGTAGCACCACCAAAAGCAATCATTGCCGGATAAGTGCCAACCCATTCAAACCCAGGTGTTAAAGGTAAATCTCCATATATCGAACCTACACTCATCACCAGCGGCGGAATAAACACCCGAAAGCCACAAGCCGCACTCAAAGTAACGCCGATGCAAAGCGCCAATAAAGTCTCCATATCACATCACTTTTCAACGCCAAGCCGAAAAGTCCTGATTAAATTGCTCAAGTGATAGCAGTTGAATACGTCGATCGTAACTTATAGATTCTCGAGCCTGCTGAGTGTTGTATCCCCAATCAGCCAGATACAACTGCACTTCTTGTAAATCAGGCTGCTGTTGTACTGAATGGAGGGTTTGCAATCTATCTTCAACAAACCAAAGATTAACGGTATCCTCAGAAGCTGCCTGAATTAATTGCCTCAATGTTTGATATTTGGGACGTTTGTACTCTTTACCAATAATCGACTGCTGAGGTAATTCGATACCCTGTTGTTGCAACAGCCTCTTGACAAAACGCCCTTCTTTTGTACTAACAATATATAACTGAGTTGGGGAATCGACAATCCGACTCACTCTTTCAACAACCCCAGGATAAAATCGGTGCAGTCTCAGCCAATCTTCTAAATCCGACTCAATCCACCTATCCCGGACTGTATCTAGCTTCTTACCAACATCTTTCCGCTCTAGTTGCTCAGAGGAGACGATTTGCTGGGCAACTGTTGACCAATCTTGTAAAATCTTCTCTTCTGAAATCCCCAAAACCAATGCCCTGAGCAAAACTGGCATTTCCCAACCAGTCTCTATTACTGGGCGCAGTCGATAGAAACTGGGCGCTAAATCATCAGTTGGTGTCTGGTTATCTTGGTTCCAGATTTGGCAATAAGTGCGTCTGGTGGTTTGAAAGTATTCAATTAGTCCGTCACAGAGGACACCATCAAAATCCAGGGCAAGAATTGTCGGGATATTAGAAGGCATGGTTATATTTACCTAAAAAAAACACGCAGCTTGTTTGCCCCGTCTATGCGCGAGCGGGGATGAAAACGAGATGGCGATTTTAATCGCCGTCATACAACAGATGTATCTTCCATGCATTTCTGTTAAGTCTAACTCTAAATCAATATTGCTGGTGAATTTTAAGACTAATTTAAGCTAAACAACAAAAATTAACTTCTGTCGCCCCTCAGATGCAGTAAAATAAAGAGCAAGCGGCGAGCTGAAAAGTTCGAGCTGTTAAGCTGACCATCTAATTTTTCTTCCGAATTAGATTAATCTAAAAAGGGATGATTGCTCTAATCAAGACCCATGATTATCACTCAGTGCTACAAACTCAAGCCGAATAAACAACAAGCTGAGTTTATGGGAGAATGGCTAAATATGCTCCGAGGGCATTACAACTATTGTTTGCGGGACAGAATCTCAGCTTATGAACAGCTAAAAGCCCCGGTGATGGGAGACTATTGCCGATTAGATAATCAAGGTGTTTGTTGTCCGTTAACTTGTAGTGTTAGTAAATCAGCGACCATTGGATACCCCTGGACAAAAAGCAATAACAAGCGTGGAGCTTACGCTCAACAATCATCCAGTTTACCAGAGTTAAAAGCAGCACGCCCTTGGTATCAAAAAATCTACAGTGCTGTTTTACAGCAAAACTTAAAACGTTTAGATAAAGCCTTTCAAAACTTTTTTAAAGAGAAGAGAGGATATCCAAGGTTTAAGACTAGACAGAAATTTAGAAGTTTTAATTATG
>JBFRWF010000168.1:0-31909 GCA_051439465.1 Xenococcaceae cyanobacterium
TTATGGTAAATCTGTTGGCTGGATTAATTGCCTACACTTATTTGCCGCAAAAACCAAGTCTTGATTTGCAACCAAAAGGTTTATCTGCTCTACCTCCTGCCCTTTTTTGATTCTATCGAACTCACGTTAATGCCAGAGTAAAATAGAGGCAATAGTCAACATAGTCAAGATATATAATTGACGGCATATTTCTCATAACGAGTAGCAATGCGCCTATTTTGTTTAAGACGGTTAATGAGTCGTTCAACCCGATTCCGCTCTCTATCATTGGGAATCTGTCAGATCACCTCTTTGTGCGCTCAGCGAAGCTGCGCCTAGGCTTACGCCGCTGCTCTGCAGAACGGCGACCGCTTCCATAAATTTGCCTGAGTAATTTTACTCAGTTTAGCATTTTGCAAACACGCCCTAGGTATGGATACCAAAGCCGGATGGGACAAAGAGAGGATTAGGCATACCAATCTTACCCGACAGCTGCACGTACGGTTTTGTACGAGAGGTGTTCCCTGGTAACAGGGACATCGACTCTTCTAAAAACCGAGCTGTTGTTTTAAGGCTTCTGGGATATTGTGTGCTGTCTCCCATCCCGTTACATTTTTCCAGTTCGTTTGTTCATTCCAAGAAATGTTTGTGAGGTAAGCACCGGAGAGGTTAGCGCTTTCGAGGTTAGCGTAGGAGAGGTTAGCACTTTCGAGGTTAGCGCGGAAGAGGTTAGCGCTTTCGAGGTTAGTGTAGGAGAGGTCAGCACTCTCGAGGTTAGCGCGGAAGAGGTTAGCGCGGAAAAGGTCAGTGCTCTCGAGGTTAGCGTAGGAGAGGTCAGCACTTTCGAGGTTAGCACGGAAGAGGTTAGCCTGATTGACAATTTGATGAACTAAACGCCACTTATAACCAAGTTTTGTCTTCTCATTAATTTTTGTATTTATCAAGTTAGCGTGGTCGAGATTAGCGCTCTCGAGGTTAGCGCTCTCGAGGTTAGCGCTCTTGAGGTTAGCGCTCTTGAGGTTAGCGCTCTCGAGGTTAGCACTCTTGAGGTTAGCGCTCTTGAGGTTAGCGCTCTCGAGGTCAGCACTCTTGAGGTCAGCGCTCTCGAGGTCAGCGCTCTTGAGGTCAGCGCTCTTGAGGTCAGCGCTCTTGAGGTTAGTCTGATTGACAATTTGATGAACTAAACGCCACTTATAACCAAGTTTTGTCTTCTCATTAATTTTTGTATTTATCAAGTTAGCGTGGTCGAGGTTAGCGCTCTCGAGGTTAGCACTCTTGAGGTTAGCGCTCTCGAGGTTAGCGCTCTCGAGGTCAGCACTCTCGAGGTTAGCATAGGAGAGGTCAGCACTCTCGAGGTTAGTTTGATCGAGTGAACCAGAGCTTAAATCAATTTGAGAAAGCTCAAAGTTACTCATATCCAGAGCATCTAATTCATATTTGTGTAACGCAATTATATTCTTCAAGAAAAACTTCATTTCATTATTCAAGGATAAATATTTAAATTTTTGATGCTTATATTTTCTCAGATAAGAATAAAATGATTCTGCAATAAAGTATTCCATAAAGGATTTATGAATAAACTTATAATTTCCTGCAAAATCACGATTCAAAAAAGTGCAAGTAGTTGCTTCATACTTATAATAATCTTGATCCATCACGTTATAATCAGGTTTCAGGTGTTCATCTTTTGGCTTGCTAAGTTTGGAATAATGTAAAGAAAAGTCCCCGCCCAACTCAAACATTCTAGTAGCCATTTCCCACATAAAGCTTCTTTTACCTTGAGGTGTCATTTGAGAACGCCAATCATCCCTCTCTATCCAAATATTGGTGTAAGCTCTATAAAGATCCGAGGTGTTAATATTCTTTTTCTCGTTAAGTTCATCTATTGTCTTAATAAGCATTTCCAACAACAATGGTCGAGTAGATAACTCTTTTAAGTTGTATGTATCATGAATTACTTTTAAATACCAGGCTGTTATCTTTTCGTCATGTGTTTTTTTGTGGATATATTCCTTGATTTGATTTTCGTTAAATTCCTTTAGCTTTATTCGAGTTATTTCATAATCGCTTCTTGTCGCATAATTGCGCCCAAGAATAGTATAGTCAGCTCGAAGAATATTCTGTTCTTGAGACTCAGTTAGAAAATAGTGTGTGCGAGAGGTTAAAAATACCTTGTTAGCTTTGTATGATTTATGCCGCTCCGTTGTTATAAATAAGACATATTCAAAAGATAGCTTAGTCAATTCCTTTAAGTTTTGAATCGTGATTTCTTGATCTGTCAGTGAAGCCATCTCATCAAAACCATCAATAAAGAATATAAATTTACCTTTTAGTGCTAGTTGCTTAAAAAAAGAAGATTTTAGTCGTATCTTAAATTTAGAGTAAAATTCCCTGACCATGAACTCTTCAAGATTTAGTCTACCTCTATAATCTTTTAGGGAAATAAAGATAGGGATACACTCATTCTTATTGGCAAGATATTTTTCAGCCAATGTCATGAAATAATGTATAGAGAAAGAAGATTTTCCCGTGCCAAAGTCACCTAAAAGTGTTAAAAAATTTTGATCGTCATCTTTGATGAAGTTTGCTAATAGTTTATCTAACAACTGTTCTTTGCCTTGTTGATCAATACAGTAGGAGGGAACATAGTAATTATACAAATCAGCTCTTCCCATAGCTTCGATTAAGAACGATTCCTTGCTCTCGTTCACTTCTTGCCAGTGCTTGTATTGCCAAACCACTTTTTTCAAATATTTATCTATATTCTGAAAATGTGGGGACATCCCATTTTTGCATATGGCACTTTCAATTATACTTTGAATCCCTGGTATTCTCCTTAGTCTTTTTAATAGATTTACGAAAATGGGATGCTCCCGAAAATGTAATGATTCCTTTATTGAAGATAGACTATTTAATTCATCATTATCTATACTTGTAAAATCATAAGTGCCAAATACCCAGTGATGAAAATCAGGAGCTCTTAAAAATAACTCCTTCTCAAAATCAGGTGTTATCCAGAACACTAGAGAATATGGCTTAGCTTTTAGCCGCTCTCTACCATACTGTAGGTATCCCAAGAAATTTTTGACTGCCTCTGAAGATAAATTTTCTATCCCTAAGATATGAAAGATATTACTCTGCTTACCCATTTGTTGAAAGCTTTGCTCAAAGAAAATTGGAAAAGGAACTTTCTGCTCATCCATATGTAATCGAAATTGAAAAAAACCTTCCAAATCATTTTCGAGTAATGTTATTACTAATTCAGGCACTTCTTGATTGCGGTATAATGCCAGAAAAAGACCACCAATCTTACAGATTTTTAATTCTGTTTTAAGTTCTTTATATTGTTTGTCTATTGATGAAATACTCATTTTTATTGACTATTAATGACTTTTTTCAGACAAGGATGCACGTCATACCATAATTCATCCTTGAATCGATATTCCAAAACAAATAGATATTTCAAAAGATATATTAAATCTTTATTTTCGACTTTATCTCGTTGTGAATCAATGGAAATTTTGCTCACGTCTTCTCTATAATTTGGAAAATCAAATAAACGTTTATAGTGATTTGCCGTTTTATTAATAACTTGTTCAGCGAGATCTTTATCGATAATGGTAGAATCATTAACGATTGCTTCTTTACAAGCATCTTGCATAAATTTAATTAAATCACGCAGTAATCCTCCACTAAAAAGAATCATCTGTTTTAAGGCTTCTTCAGTAATATATTGTTGGCTAATTCTTTGCAAAACAAGTTTTTCTAATTGCTTAATACCAATATCGCCATTTTTTTCTTTTTCAATGACTACTAAAGATATAAATTGATCTTCATAGCAATCTTTAAAAGTGTTAAAAGATTCACAATAATAAGTTTCCAAAGGAAATGTGTAAATAATTTTTGCTTTCGGCATAATCAGAAGACGAGAATTCTTAAAGAAAATTTCTTCAGCGCATTCAGGCTCTAATTTATCGAGATCGTCAATGATAATTAATACGTCCTTCCCTTTTTCATTTGGACTTTTATTTTTATAATGTCGCTCAATACCACTGATACAGTCTGATATACTGTTATTTAATGTATCAATTCGATTTCTAAATTCTTCTCTTAATGCATATCGTGATTCATCTTCAACCTTTATCTTAAATGATAGCGTCTTTAAAAGGTTTATATTAACTTCAGTTAATTTTAGTTTATCCTTAACAGATTTCATTGTCTCATTGAATTTACGAAAGGGAACATCAATGTTTCTGTCATTCATAGAGTTAAGAAGTTGCATGTATATAGATATCAATATATCTATTGTCTCTACATCGTTCATAGACAAAGTCTCGGCTGCTGAAAAAGAAACAATATGAAAATCCTTTTTTAATTCCTCAGCTACTTTATTGAGAATGGTAGATTTTCCACATCCGCGATGCCCAATTACTAGCATCTTACGGAATCGTTCGGATATAAGAACTGTAGTTCTGATACTATTAACAGCATCCTTAGTGAAGTCATCTATGTAAAACCTTCTTAGTGTTTCACCAGATAATGGACGGCTATCAAAGTTATTATAAGCATTGGTTAAGGCTTCAGTTATCCCGTTTTCACTCATTTTTCACCTCTAGTTACCTTACTACGATCATACGCTGATTCAAGTCAGCTAAGTAGTCGGACATAAATAAATGGTGCTGTGTTAAGAAATGTAAAAACTACGATAACTCTTGTGCCAATAGAGTTCAACCTAATTTACAAAAGTTTACACAGTTATCAAAATTTCACCAGAGAATGTCAAGATTGAAGGCAGAGCGGAAGCATCTGAAAACGTTTATGCCAAACTTGCAAGCATCAATCGCAAACCATTACCACGAGCGAACTAAGTACGATCCGAAAACGATCGCCTCTAAAAATAAAACACTGGACTGGGAAAACCAGCCAGTGCCTTTTAAAGAGTACAAAATTGGCAATACCTTTGATCTAAAACCCTATTTGTCAAACCAGGAAATATCTGCTGACCCCACCGCTCAAAACTGGCGGCGGCTGTCCCGGCTGCTGCTTTGCAGCTATGGCTTGACGGCGAAGCTGCCGACGATGGGTTCGCCAGTGTATCTGCGGTCGGCACCTTCAGCTGGAGGATTGTATCCAGCGGAGGTCTATTTAATTTCCCGCAGTACGCCCCTACTGCCTGCAGGATTGTATAACTATCAGCCCCAAACCCATTCCATGGTTCATTTTTGGGAAAGTGAGGTTTGGTCTGATCTGCAAGCTGCCTGTTTTTGGCACCCAGCCTTGGAAAATACACAGCTGGCGATCGTGACAACTGCTATTTTCTATCGCTCGGCGTGGCGTTATGAAGACCGAGCCTATCGGCGAATTTTCTTGGATACTGGACATTTACTGGGCAATATCGAGCTAGCTGGCGCTGTCAATGATTACCGACCACACTTGATTGGCGGGTTTCAGGATCGGGCAATGAATCAGCTCCTTTACCTTGATCCAGATCGGGAGGGGGTAATCACGGTCATTCCCATGGCAGATTTGCTTGAAGTCAACCAAAATTTGCCCTGCGGGACTACTGCTTTGCCTTCTGGCGTCCAAACTGAATATCCGGTTGTTCCAGATGGGGAGTTGCTGGGCTATTTCCATAAAGCGACACAGATTAATCAGTCTGAACCCCCAGCCTCCCCCGCCTCACCGGGGGAGGAAACATCCTTAGAAGATAAGTATAATTTTCCTTTCTGCCTGAAAATTTCTACTCAGACAACACCGATTGACTGGGGAGAACAGTTGTCAGGGCTAGAAAGCACAATCTTAAACCGACGTTCTACCCGTGCTTATAGTGGTGTGGATTTGACCCTGGATGAGCTGAACGCACTGCTGAATTTTACGTATCAACCCCAGGATTATGTTGACCAGGGTTTGGATGGTTCACCAGACTATTTTGATTTGAGTTTGATTGAAAGCTTTGTGGCGGTGTCTGGAGTAATTGGCTTGGAGGAGGGCTGTTACTATTACGCGCCCAAAGCTCAGGAGTTGCGGCAAATTCGTTTCAAAAACTTTCGGCGGGAGTTGCATTTCTTATGTCTAGGACAAGAGTTGGGAAGGGATGCGGCGGCTGTGCTTTTCCACACGGCGGATTTAAAGCAGGCAGTAACCAAGTATGGCGATCGCGTCTATCGTTATTTGCACATGGATGCGGGTCATTTAGGACAAAGGCTGAATCTCGCTGCCATCCACCTGAATTTAGGGGTCAGTGGCATTGGTGGCTTCTTCGATGACCAGGTTAATGAAGTTTTGGGTATCCCCGCTGATGAGGCGGTGATCTATATTACCACAATGGGGCGTCCTCGGAGGGGTGGATAAGCTGCTACCCATTATAATTTGCAAGTTTAATGGATTTTGGACACTCCCATGACTAAAAGTGAAAAGTTATGAGTGAACGCGAAGACTTGAATCGAGCTGATCAGGGCAGAGTGGTTTCCATTCGGGGCAGTGTGATTGATATTCATTTTCCCCAAGCGCTGCCTGAACTGCACAGCCTTCTAAAAGCAGGGGATAATGGCAGCATTGCGATCGAGGTGGTGACCTATCTGAGCTCTGAATTGGTGCGCGGAATCGCCCTGACTCCCACCCAAGGACTGGCAAGGGGGTCTTTTGTCATCGACACGGGTCATACCTTGCAAGTACCAGTGGGAGAGCGGTTGCTGGGTCGGATGTTTAATGTTTTTGGAGAGACAATTGATGGAAGGGAGCATTTGCAAGGGGGCAATTGGCGATCAATTCACGCCAGTCCTGTATCCCTGAGTGAACGGGCAACCACCACAGAAATTTTCCAGACTGGCATCAAGGCGATCGATATCCTCGCTCCTCTAGAACGAGGCGGTAAAGCCGGTTTGTTTGGGGGAGCTGGGGTCGGTAAAACCGTCTTAATCACCGAGCTGATCCACAATGTGGTCAGTCGCTATGAGGGGGTTAGCATCTTCTGTGGCATTGGCGAGCGATCGCGGGAAGGAGAGGAGCTTTACCGTGATATGAAGGAAGCAGGGGTGCTCAACAACACAGTTATGGTCTTTGGGCAAATGAATGAATCCCCTGGTGTTCGTTTCCGGGTGGGACACGCAGCCCTGACTATGGCAGAGTATTTCCGCGATGATGTCCAACGGGATGTTCTGCTGATGATCGACAACATCTTTCGCTTTATTCAAGCTGGATCGGAGGTATCTGGCTTAATGGGACAACTCCCCTCGCGGGTTGGCTACCAGCCTACCCTGGCAACGGAACTGGCAGAGCTAGAAGAGCGGATCTGCAACACTGCTAGTGGGTCTATTACTTCAGTTCAGGCGGTGTACGTTCCCGCCGATGACTTTACGGATCCTGCCGCAGTCCACACCTTTTCCCATCTCTCCGCTTCTATTGTCCTCTCCCGCAAGCGAGTCAGTGAGGGACTTTATCCGGCTATTGATCCTCTCCAATCTGGATCCAAGATTCTGACCCCCCAAGTTGTGGGCGATCGCCACTACCAGATTGCCCAGGCAGTCCGCAAGACTCTGGCAAACTATGAAGATCTCAAAGATATTATTGCCATGCTGGGTTTAGAAGAACTAGCTCAAAGTGAACGGCAGACAGTCTATCGCGCCCGGAGACTAGAGCGGTTTCTCACTCAGCCCTTTTTCACCACTAAGCAGTTTACTGGTCTGGAGGGCAGGAGCGTGGATTTAGAAAATTCTCTACAGGGGTGCGATCGCATCCTCAACGATGAGTTTTCCGAATATCCAGAGCAGTCCCTCTACATGATTGGCAAGGTTGATGAAGCGAAAGAAAGTCGGAATTATTCCAAATTAACCTAAAATGAGACTGAAGGTACTACTCCCCAATGAAGTGCTAGTCGATCAGCCCGTGACCAAAGTGATTGCCGAGGCTGAAAATGGTTCCTTCTGCCTTTTGCCGCACCACATCGACTTTGTTGCTGCCCTGGTTCCAGGCATACTTTCCTTTGAGTTTGAGGGAGGGCAGGAAGCGTTTCTTGCCGTTGATGAAGGCACCTTGGTCAAGTGTGGTACCCAATTGCTGGTTTCGACCCGCAATGCCGTGCGGGGTGCTGACCTGGAAACCCTTAAGGAAACGGTAGAGCAGCAGTTTCGGGTTTTGGATGAACGGGAGAAGCTGACCCGTTCAGCTCTGGCCAAGTTCGAGGCTAGTATTATGCGTCGCTTCAAGGAGCTAGGAAAATAATGGATAAACCTGACTCGGCCAAAGAAAAACCCAAAGCGGTTTGGCACAACTTTCACAAAAAGGTGAAAACTAAAGCTGCCCGCAAACTCAAGGCTCGACGGGAGAAAAAAAACATCTGGTTCGGCTTGGGAATGTTTGGCATGGTGGGTTGGTCTGTGGCGATTCCCGCTTTGATGGGCATTGCCTTAGGGGTTTGGATCGATACCCACATCCCCAGTCGATATTCCTGGACATTGATGCTGCTGTTTGTCGGTGTCGTCCTGGGATGCCTGAATGCCTGGTACTGGATTAAAAGGGAAAGCCAGGGTGATTGAAGCCGAGTCTTTGATGTTCCCCCACCCCTAACCACTTACTTGGTAATAGCGAGGGTAACATAACAGTACCTAATTGTCTGAACTCGGGCCCCGAATGCCTAATCGTGAGATTGGGAAGCCCCCGCTATATTGCGATAGCAATTAGCGGTGGGAGGATGTCACCTCTCATCTGTACTCACCCATTAGGGGAGTGTGGGAACATCACATAAATTACGTGACTTCGACGGAGGTGAAAATGACTAAACCCTTATGCAATAGGCTTTTGAGGATTTGGCTTAGAGGCTGGCTGATGTCAACAAGCCAAATTATTGAGAATTGGGCCATCTAAAGGATGCGATCGCCCCTTTTTATCATTAAGCTCTACTATTTGACAATGCCGAGTTGAGCTGAGATCGCCTGTAAAACTGACTGGCTCTAGAGATCAACGATTCAAATTCTGTCGAACTCACGTTAAATTAGTTAGAATGGAAATAAGGCCAGGAAAACCGGGTGGGGAGTGAGGCAAGCCACAAGTTAACGGCCGAGCGGGCACTTTATCTTAGCTGCGGGAATACCCGTCCTAATGAAGGGCGGGAATGAAAGGCAGTGCAGGATTTGTGAGTAAGCAGGTTTTGTCTCCTGCAAAAGGGAGGACTGGCTAGGTAACTAGCTGCTCAGAATCTCCAATCTCAACAGACAAGGCAGGTTAAACGAGGGATGTCTGTAGACTGGGGAGTCTGTCAACTAATCGATCGCCTGGGATATCTAGACTTTTTATTGTTCAGTTAAACTGTCGTTCCGCCTCATGTATGGTAATGGTATCGGCAGTGACCAGCCTCTTTTCACCGCTGATGCTGCCTACCTTCCTCCAACGATTGCTCCAAATGCAGGAGACGGCCACATGATCTTGAACTTGCTTAGTGTAGCAATAGCTTTTGTTATTGGTTTAGGGCTAGGACTGTTCTACTTTGGTGGCCTCTGGCTAACAGTTAGACGACTCCCCACCACCAAGTCGCCTTTAAGGTTGATGTTGACAAGTTTCCTGCTTAGGCTGGGAATAAGCTTGGTTGGCTTTTACCTGATTATCAGGGGTAAACTGGGAGTGCAAGGTTTGGCACCTCTACTAGTTTGTGTCCTGGGATTCTTGCTCATTCGAACTATTCTGATCCGCCGCTTACAGTCCCAGTAAGGGAGTTGAAAAGTTGTCAACTACCCCACTCAACCCTATGGGTATAGTGGGGCATGAGAGAAGTAAATCTGCCAAATTGAAACCTCATGTTAAACGGGAGACTAGCTTGCCCAAGTTCTAGAAATAGGATGCTTGAAGATGAATCTTACTACAGATCAGATTGTGATTTGGCAATGGGGGTCAATTACCCTCAATGCCACCCTGGTGTTTACCTGGCTTGTAATGGCTTTGCTGGTCTTGTTCTCCTGGTTTGTGACCCGTAAGTTATCCTCCTCAACTCACATCTCGCGAGGGCAAAATCTCTTGGAAGTCCTGGTGCTTGGCATCAGCAACCATATCCGGGAGGTTAGCCAACAGACACCAGAGCCTTATTTGCCCTTTGTTGGCACCCTGTTTATCTTCATTGCCGTCTCGAATGTACTGAGCATCATCCCTGGATATCAACCCCCCACAGGCTCCCTATCCACCACCGCAGCCCTTGCCATCTGCGTATTTTTTGCCGTTCCCCTTTATGGCATCAAAAAGCAGGGATTCTTTGGCTATCTGAAACATTATTATCTGAAACCGACTCCAATAATGCTGCCCTTCAACATTATTGGGAGATTTTCCAACACTATATCTCTGGCAGTGCGTTTGTTTGGCAATGTGATGAGCGGCTCCATGATTGTCGGAATTCTGCTTTCCATTGCCCCCCTATTTTTCCCCGTGATCATGCGGGCGATGGGGCTATTAACGGGACTGATTCAAGCCTATATCTTCGCCATCCTGGCGATGGTTTTCATTGCTGCAGCTACACAAGTCCAGGAAGAAAAAGGAGAGATGAAAAATGGATAACATCGGTCTAATTGGCATGGCATCGATTATATCTGCGGGACTGACAATTGGGCTCGGTGCCATTGGTCCGGCCTTAGGAGAAGGGCGGGCGCTAGCCCAGGCGTTGAGTTCCCTGGCGCAGCAACCGGACGAGGCAAATACCATCTCTCGTATTTTATTTGTCGGGCTGGCACTGGTGGAATCCACCGCGATTTATTGCTTTGTTGTTACTTTGATCCTGATTTTTGCCAATCCCTTTTGGAATTACGTCGTCGCTCAAGCGGGGGGATAAGCTATGCTGATTGATTGGTTTACAACCGCTGCCCAAATTGTCAACTTTCTCATCTTGGTTGCCCTACTGAAGCACTTCCTGTACGGTCCGATTACCAAAGCGATGGAGAAGCGGGAGCAAAGAATTGCCAATCTTCTCCAGGAGGCAGCCGCGAAGGTTGAAGATGCCCAACGGGAAGCTGATCTCTATCGCCAAAAACAACAGGAACTCGAAGACCAACGGGAAGCACTGCTAAACCGTGCTAAGCAGCAGGTTGAAGCTCAGCGTCAAGTCTTAATGAGACAGACACGGGCTGAGGTTGATATTATCCAGGCAAAATGGTACGAGGCAGTCCAGCGGGAAAAGCAGACTTTTTTACAAGATCTGCGACAACGGGCAGGTCAGCAGATTGCTATGATAGCTCGTCGTGCCTTGGGCGATCTGGCAAATGTCAGCTTGGAACAGCAAATCGTGGAGACCTTCATCGAACGTCTTCATCACCTTGATAATTCCCAGCTAAAGGCGATACGCTCCTCTTCAACTACAAATCCAAAACATGAATTGGTGATTCGCAGTACGTTCACTATTCCGCCAGAAAAGCGTTCCAAGCTCATTCATGCTATCCAAGAGCAAATTGGTCAGGGTGTCGAGGTGAAGTTTGAGACGATATCCGAACCAATTTGCGGCATTGAACTGCACAATCACGGCTATAAGATCTCCTGGAATTTGGGGCATTACTTGAAAGAGCTGGAGGCGAACATGGAACGAGCATTAGTAAATGGAACGTCAAAAGCAGTCTAGGCATTGAACCTCCCCGCTCGTGCATAGGCGGGGATTCCTCGAACCTTAATCTGGCTTTTAGACCTTCTTGTCTTATCTGGCTAGATTCTTCGAGGTAGCTAGAGATCCGCTCCTTAGGGAGATGAGTCACCTACGTCAGGGCGTCGCCTACTTGATGCGCGGATTGTTTATAACGCTCCCATGCCTCAAGCAAGATTGGTTCCAACCGTGGTTACTCATCTGTAGCATCCTGCAATGCGAGCTGATTCTCATCAACATATCTACTCAGAAACGCGCTAAACAAATCCCGGTGCATAACTACACCTGTTTGGTCATAATGTACTCTGTCTGAGAGTTTTTTCTTGATCCGTTCGCCGCTCAGATGAGTCTGCGATAGCGCTGTCTTTTGAGTAGAAAACTTAGTGAATGAACCGCCAGCACTTTCAGCCTTGCGTTTCAATTCAGATTGAACAAAACCAGGGGATTTAGCGACCATAGCTTTCCCATAACGTTTCTGCCATCCCTTGACAGATACGTTTTCTGTTTTTATTTGTTTGCCATGTCTTAATATTTCATTGACAATTCTCCGATTCTGGGACTTGGCATAGGCAGCTTTCTTGCGTTCAATTTCCCGCTTCTTTCTAGCAACTTGGTAATAACGTTATTTCTTTATATTAAGCAGATTTTATTATTATCGCTGGTTTACCAGTGATTGCCAAGTATAACCATGTAAATTTTTGTTAAGATCATTCACTGGTAAACCAGTGACTAAATTGGATATATTAGAACAGAAACTAATAATCAGATGGGAGCTACTCCATGCCCAGTGCTCGAAGTTTGGAGAATCTCAAGAAAAATCCTATGCCTCGGCTAGGGGATAAACCATTAGCCAGTAGACCTTTGTCGGTAAAAGTGCCTCCTGACATCGACAAGGCAGTTCGGAAATTATCAAATCCATCAGATTGGTTAAGGAAAGCGATTATCGAGAAACTAGAGCGCTCCAAAGGTGAGTCAAAAGCGGCAACGATTGACAACCCCTTGGTGAGAGAAGCGATCGCCGAGCATATTGCTAACAAGAAAGCAGCAGTGGCGGCTGAAAAGAATCGCTTGAGCAAGGCAAATCAATCTCTAATAGACCAACGGGAGCGTGAGATAAAACAGCTTAAACAGATGATGAAATAAATTCTTCTTTGACTGGTACGGAATATGGATCGCCTCCGTAGATATCAAAACCCAACTTATCCCAATTGGTGCGGGGATTCCAGCAACTAGGAGCAGCCGCAGATGACAACAACTGAGACCGAACTCAAGGAATTAAAAGAATTAATCAACAGTCGATTTGACGAGTTAAAGAATGAAATTACCGACTTAAAGATTGGACAAGCCAAAATCGAAGCCAGTTTAGAAACATTGACTCCACTAATCCAGAAGATTCCCGATCTGGCGGAGAAAGTAGGAGAGGTCAAGAACTGGAGACAAATCGCTTTGGTTTTGATTGGTGGCGTAATTGGCGGTTTGGTTACTTGGCTTTTTAAAAGATAGTTAATCCGTCGCGATCGCCCGTTTATATTGTCCTTACGATTTTGTAATTAATAACTAATATGAACAGGGATTGTGAACCACTAAAAGCTGTCCTCGATGAAACCTTCAGGGTTTCTGAGCAGGTATTGTCCGACCATCGCGCCCAATTTCAAGCGCAGGAGATTGGGAGTGTGACGTACCTAGGCCGTGGAATTGCCCGTGCAGTGGGCTTACACAGAGTGAAATCGGAGGAATTGGTACAGTTTCCAGGCGATCGCCTCGGTATGGCTTTCAACCTTGACCCCAACGAGGTGGGCATCATCCTACTCGACGAGAGCGAAGAACTGAAAGCAGGCTGTGAAGTCCGTCGCACGGGAAGAGTACTAGATGCTCCCGTAGGTGAAGAACTGCTAGGGCGGATTGTGGATGCCACAGGTCGTCCTCTGGATAATCGGGGGCCAGTCCCTACAATAAAACGCCGCCCAGTTGAGCGGGAAGCTCCAGCAATTATGGAGCGTGCCCCTGTCACCGTACCGCTGCAAACGGGCATTAAGGCGATCGACGCCCTGATTCCCATTGGTCGAGGACAGCGAGAGTTAATCTTGGGCGATCGCCAAACTGGGAAGACTGCGATCGCTCTTGACACCATCCTCAACCAGAAAGATAAAGATGTGATCTGTGTTTACTGCGCTATTGGTCAGCGCAGTTCCGCCGTTGCTAAGCTGATTGCTGATTTGCGCGATCGCGCAGCAATGGACTACTGCATTGTTGTAGTTGCTGGAGGAGAAACACCACCAGGATTACAGTATATTACTCCCTATGCTGCTACTACAATGGCAGAATACTTCATGGAGCAGGGACGGGATGTCCTGATCATCTACGATGACCTGATCCAGCACGCCCGCGCATATCGGGAATTATCCCTATTGCTGCGTCGTCCTCCCGGTAGAGAAGCCTTTCCAGGGGATATTTTTTACATACATTCCCGCCTCCTGGAGCGAGCTACCCATCTGCGCCCCGAACTGGGAGGTGGTTCGCTAACGGCTTTACCGATTGTGGAAACAGAAGCCCAGAATATATCTGCTTATATCCCCACTAACCTTGTCTCAATTACCGACGGTCAGATTTACCTCACTCCCGACTTGTTTCAAAAAGGTATTTTGCCCGCCGTTGATGTGGGCAAATCCGTATCCCGCGTGGGCGGAAAAACCCAGTTACCCGCCTATCGAGCTGTAGCGGGGGATCTGCGGCTGTCCTACTCCCAGTTTGAGGAATTGGAGGCGTTCTCTCGCTTTGGCACCAGACTGGATGAGGCAACCCGCCAAACCTTAGCAAGGGGTCGCCGGGTGCGAGAAGTCCTCAAACAACCACAGTACGCACCGATTCCCGTTGCTGAGCAAATCGCCGTGCTGCTAGCCGTCAACCAGGGAATTTTCGATCATCTGCCCCTAGAGCAGATTGCTGAAGCACAACAGGCTGTACGTCAGACTATTGTTGAACAATTACCCGATGTATGTCAGCGAATTCAGGCAGGGGAGAAACTGAGTGAAGGCGATCGCCAAGCCCTTTTAGATGTCGCAAAAGAAGTGATCGAAAGTAACTTCTAATCCTTAATCCTGTGCTTTTCTATGATTGGAGTCTTGGACTGAGTGTTTAAGTCCAAGGTAAAACTATCGTACCGATCTGAATTGCCCAGTCCCCAATCCCCAACCCCAATGCAAACCATTGAAGCCCTGAAACGCCAAATTGACAGCGCCAAAGACCTACAGTCTGTAGTCAAGACGATGAAAGCCCTGGCGGCAGTAAGTATTCGCCAGTATGAGAAGGCAGTGGCGTCCCTAGCAGAATACAACCGCACCCTAGAAATGGGAATGCAGATTCTGCTGAAAAACCACCCTGAAGGCTTGGTATGGATAAAGCCAGTTGTTACCAATCGGCTCGGTGTTGTAGTGTTTGGCTCTGATCAGGGCATGTGCGGTCAGTTTAATGAACGGATTGCTGAGTTTGCCCTACAGCAAATAAACAGTCTACCCATTCCGCCCAGCAGCCGGATGGTGTTAACTGTGGGAGCGCGGATTAGAGAGCGACTGGAAACAGCAGGGCAATCGAGTGAGACTTGTTTTACCGTACCAGGGTCAATTTCGGGTATCACGCCGATGGTACAGGAAACAGTGCTAACCCTTGAAGCTTGGCGTCGTGAGCTACAAATTGACCAGATCCTGGTATTTCACAACCGCCCTATTTCTGGTGCCGCCTATCGTCCCCACCAAGTTCAAATCTTTCCCATGAATGTCGACTTGCTGCTCCAGTTGCAGCAGAAAAAGTGGCCTTCCCGCACTCTGCCCACTTTTACAATGAGCCAGGAGCGCTTAGCTTCTGCCCTGTTCCGCCAATATTTCTTTGTGTCTCTCTATCGCGCTTGTGCCGAGTCCTTAGCCAGCGAAAATGCCAGTCGCCTTGCCTCGATGCAGATCGCAGAAAAAAATATCGAAGAACGTCTGGCTGAACTCCAGGCGGAATTTCACCATCAACGTCAAACTGCCATAACTGAAGAACTACTCGATATCGTCTCTGGCTTCCAGGCGTTAACAGAAGACTAGACTAGACTTTGTCCCTGCTGACGCAGCCCGTCGCTGCTAGTCTAGGCTAGACTAGGCTTCGCCCCTGCTACGCAGCGCGTCCCTGCTGACGCAGCCCGCCCCTGCTGTCGCAGCGCGACGCTCTTCGATACGCAGTAGACTGCGATCGCATTGTCTAGTTAGATGGGAATCAGGTTTGAGCTAGGGGAAACAGAGTTAAAGATTTACCGTCCCGACTCCCGCAGATTTTTAACCTCTGTAGAATTAGAGCAACGAGCCGAACAGGCACTCTTACAGTTAGAGCAGAAACAGCGGCGAGCAGCAACAATGGCGAAATATATACGTTCTCTGGGCATTGACCCTGATAATTTAGTCTGATGACACTTTTGTTAAGTTATGAGACGTTTACTTGACCGGGACAAATCAAATTTTGTAAATTTAAATACAGAAATTAATTGCTTTTTGCACAACTAGACTTGCAAGTTCGCGCTTGTCGTCATTGAGATGCCGTCGGAACGGCAGTCTTGAGTAAGGATAAGGAGATGGGGAAATTGTATATCCTAGTCCCTAGTCCCTCAAACGACTGACTAATGAAGTTACGCAAATTAGTTGTGTGACAGCTTAGTGAGTATTTTACCGGGATAAAAAGATGACAAAACTTGACTTTGCTCAGCGAGAATCTGGTGTCCATTGGTGTTTTGTTCCTCTCAACTGGTCTGGAAAGTTCGAGATCAACCAGCAACCCCAACCCAACACTTGGGTGCGACTATTAGAATTTCTCAACCCCTTGTGTTATAACGAAGCCCTACTCCTCTGTCAGGAATCAGAATCGGAGTGGGTTGTTTGGATTCCCGATCATGGGGAAGCTATCCTCCACACAAGCCAATTTTGTCTTAATCCACCCCATACCTCGGATCGTGCCGCCTATTCCAGAACAATGAACTAGGTCAGCGCTGCTCCAAGACATAGTGTTCCCTTAGTAAAACCAGATAGTCGGCATATACCCGATCCATGAGGCTTAAGTAGGCCATGAGGGCTTCCTCCCTACCTCCACAACCGCATCTAAGCATTTAAAATGTGATCAGGGCAGCTAGAGTTCGATGGGAAATTACCCTTTGGACAATTTGCTCTAAGACCTACTTCCTCAGGTTTATGAGTTTGGTGGGCAAAGTCAATCTCATAACTTTATTAGCCATAACTATAATCCATTTTGCCCATCCTACAAGAGCCTTCCTCAGGTTTATGAGTTTGGTGGGCAAAGTCATCTCATAACTTTATTAGCTATAACTATAATCTATTTTGCCCACCCTACAAGAGCTGAATATACGAGGGACGGGATTAGGTCTGGCGATCGCCCAGCTGTCTGTGGAGCTACATGGCGGTCAAGTTAAAATCCAGAGTGAGGTGGCTCAAGGTACGACCGTAACCGTTAGATGGCCTTTTCGACAGGTTTAACATAGACGCGATCGCACCGTTTGGTTTCGACCCCCGTTGCGCTTTGGTAGCCACTCATTTCGTATAGCCGCACTGCTTCTTTCAGAACACTAGCGGTTTCAATCCAGATTTCTTGGAAACCTTTAGCGGCGATCGCTTCCTCTAACTTTTGCAGTAAATACTTACCTAGTCCTTTCCCCCTGACAGAAGTTAATAAATACATTTTGCGGATTTCCACCGCTTTATTACCCCGTTGTATCGGGTAGTATGCCGCAGTTCCCACCACCTGTCCCTGTTGTTCAACCACCCAAAACTCTCCTCCAGGCTGAATGTAAAATGTTTCCACCTCTAAAACATCTCTGTCTGCCTCTGTCGGTTCCCAAGGCAAGCCATACTCCCTCAAAACCTCCCGGATAAGAGCAGCCGCCGCCGTGCGATCGCTCTGGTGCCAGTCACGAATCAAACAATCTTGATAGACAATTTTCACGCCCCAAACCCTAGCTATAGATTCTCGGTTCTGGATACAGAGTTGCTTGACAATGTTAGATTTCAACTGGTTGCGCCCAGGAGTCTTCTACTATACTGTAGGCTTAGCCTTTAGAACGGGAACAATTGACCAATCGCCTCGTCAAGGATGGCGATCGTCTGGTTGACTCAGTTAATTTGACATTGTCAAGCTACTATATTAAAGGTTAGTCGCAGATCAATATCCGCTCTTAATGTTGTTGAATTATTAAAACCCCCAGGTTTTAACCTGAACAGGGTTAACTCGACAGATGCGAGATCGTTCTTGGTGTTCGGATTAAAAGAAGTAAAAATGACCCACCGCCAAATTGTCATTGGTGACGTACATGGTCACTACAATGCCCTCATACAATTGTTGGAAGCGATCGCTCCTGGAAACGATGACAAAGTTTATTTTCTCGGAGACCTGATCGACCGAGGTCCTCAGAGCTCTCAGGTAGTAGAATTTGTCATCCAAAATAACTATCAGTGCCTTCGCGGCAACCATGAGGAAATGTTGCTCGATGTTCTGGGCAATGGGAAGATCTCTGATGAAATGTTCCAAGCATGGCTTTACAGTGGTGGTCATTCCACTGTTGCTAGCTATGACAATAAAATTCCCCAGGAGCATATCGACTGGATGAAAACACTACCAAACTACCTAGACTTAGGGGATATTTGGTTAGTCCATGCTGGCGTTCATCCACAGATGCCCATCGAAGAGCAAACATCTGAGCAATTTTGTTGGATTAGGAGTGAATTTCACAGCATGACCGAGCCTTATTTTGCCGATAAGCTGATTATTACCGGTCATACCATTACCTTTACTCTGCCGGGAGTCAAATCCGGGAAAATAGCCTCTGGACCGGGTTGGCTTAACATTGAGACTGGTGCTTATCATCCCAATAGCGGGTGGTTAACAGCCTTAGATATCACCCAGGACAAGGTTTATCAAGTAAATGTTCTAGACGGTTCCTTACGGACAATGCCTCTGAAAAAGGCCATCTCCAAAGTAAAACCTTCCAGGGTTTTTTCCAAGCTCTTCAAGCTGCGCTTATAACAGAGAGCCAATCTTGTTTTTATAAGCTTGGTTATTTAAACCATCGCCCACATTAGCAGTCTCCGGGTCAATTTCTCGTTCCAAAGCCGCAATGCGATCTGATGTTGCTGGGTGTGTGCTTAGGAAAGTGGGAGCAGAACCGCCTTTTTTCTGGAGCTTCTGCATAAAACTCACTATCCCCGAAGTAGCATAACCTGACCGTTTCAAATTCGCTAGTCCGAGTTGATCTGCTTCTAATTCATCCTCGCGGCTGTTTGGTCGGTTTAGCGCCAGTTCAACACCAATTTGAACTGCTGCGCTTTCATCCAGTCCAGCAGCGGATAGTAAGCCTTGAGCGATCGCTCGCTGACGCATTTGCTGGATTGCATGACGACCAGCAATATGACCAATTTCGTGAGCAACGACACTGGCCAGTTCCGCTTCATTATCTGCTTCCATCATCAAACCCGTGTTGATGTAGACATAGCCACCCATGGTGGCAAAAGCATTGATACTCTTGTCGTTAACTACCTGAAAAGTATAGGGAATATTCGGGCGATCACTTTTGGAAGCGAGTCGCTGTCCAATTTGATTTAGATAGCGATTAACTTGAGCATTGTTAGAGATGCTAATCCTACCTCCCTTAACCAACTGCTGATTAATCTGCTTGCCCAGCTTAACTTCTTGGGAATCAGACATATTAGATAACTGAACAATCTGAACACCCTGCAAAATCAGATCTAACCAGGAAATACTATAACTAGGCTTTGGAGTCCCAATGCACAAAAGAAGAGCAACCGAGACAGAAAGCAGCCCATAAAGCCAGCGTTGCCGAGAACGCCAGAAGAAACAGGAAAGTTGCTTCAACATGGTAAATCGGTGTGAGGAACTATACAGCCAACAGCATAACAGACGCAATCTGAGAGCGTTAAGTTGCCATGCCTGCTTGACTTATCTCCATTTTCCGCTTAATATTTATATTTTTCAATATTTTTCGCTCATTGACCCCGCAGACTTTGATAGCGGTAGAAGTTGAACAGATCAAACAAGCCTCCTACGATGCCGCTGGTGAAACCAATGGTTAAAATTCCTTGTACTGGATATCCACTACCGAAGATGGCAAGAAACTCCAACATCTGGTTAGCACCAGTTTGACCCAATAAAGCGAAGCCAGGAACGCAACTCACTACAGACAAAGCGGCTAACATCCCCCCAACCAAAATGATTGGCGCAGAAAAGCTCAGAAGAGTTGTCAGCAAAAGAGAACGAAGCAAATTAGACAAAATGCTCATATAACAGCTAGCACAGAGTAACTGAGCAAGATTGGATTAGCAATTCTTGCTTCTTTTTACAATAGGTGCAAATACTTTGTCTATCTAGAAATGTCAAAAATCTTAAATTTTCCTTACTATTAAGTGATAATCTGAAAGATAGCAAATTTCACATTAACTTAAGACTCTCCCTTAGCCTGATAAAAGCTAACCACCCATTAGACGTAAGTATGGTAGCGACAACAGAGAAAACAAACATTGGCAGGATTGCCCAAATCATCGGTCCGGTCGTCGATGTAGAATTCCCCAGCGGCAATATGCCTCGTATTTACAATGCCTTGAAAGTCGAAGGCAAGAACGAAGCAGGGAATGAGGTTTCCGTCACCTGCGAAGTACAGCAGTTACTCGGTGACAATCTAGTTCGGGCTGTTGCCATGAGTAGTACAGACGGTTTGGTGCGGGGCATGGAAATGGTTGACACTGGTGCCCCCATCAGTGTTCCTGTGGGAAAAGGTACCCTGGGACGGATTTTCAACGTTTTAGGTGAACCCGTAGATAAAAAGGGTGCGGTTGAGACTGAAGAAACTTCACCCATCCACCGACCTTCTCCCAAATTAACCGATCTAGAAACCAAGCCGACAGTTTTTGAGACTGGCATCAAGGTGATAGACCTACTGACTCCCTATCGTCAAGGGGGCAAAATTGGTCTATTTGGTGGTGCTGGTGTCGGCAAAACCGTGATCATGATGGAGCTGATCAACAACATTGCCATTCAACATGGTGGTGTGTCTGTGTTTGGCGGTGTGGGTGAGCGCACCCGCGAGGGGAATGACCTTTACAACGAAATGATCGAATCTAAGGTTATCAACAAAGATAACCCGAGTGAGTCAAAGATTGCCCTGGTCTATGGTCAGATGAATGAGCCTCCCGGTGCGAGAATGCGCGTTGGTCTGTCGGCTTTGACTATGGCTGAGTATTTTCGGGATGTAAATAAGCAGGATGTACTGCTATTTATCGATAACATCTTCCGCTTTGTACAAGCAGGTTCTGAGGTGTCAGCCCTGTTGGGTCGGATGCCTTCTGCTGTGGGATATCAGCCCACCCTCGGTACGGACGTGGGTGACTTGCAAGAGCGGATCACCTCCACTAAGGAAGGGTCAATTACCTCCATTCAAGCCGTCTACGTGCCTGCTGACGACTTGACCGACCCCGCTCCCGCCACCACTTTTGCTCACTTGGATGGAACGACGGTTTTGTCCCGTGGTTTGGCGGCTAAGGGGATCTACCCAGCAGTAGACCCCCTAGACTCTACCAGTACAATGTTGCAGCCTGGCATTGTCGGTGATGAACACTACAATACTGCCCGTGCAGTTCAGGCAACCTTGCAGCGTTACAAGGAACTCCAGGATATCATCGCCATTTTGGGTCTGGATGAATTGTCTGAAGATGACCGACTGACTGTGGATCGCGCCCGGAAGATTGAGCGATTTTTGTCTCAACCTTTCTTTGTAGCAGAAGTGTTCACCGGCTCTCCTGGTCAGTATGTAACCTTGGAAGATACAATTAAGGGATTCCAGCTGATTCTCTCTGGGGAATTAGATGATCTACCAGAGCAGGCATTTTATCTGGTAGGTAACATCGAACAAGCCAAGGAAAAAGCCGAGAAACTGAAGAAAGGGTGACGACTCCGCACACCTACCCACAGGGTTAGGTGTGGGCTTCATCAGAAGCCTACTCCTTCGGAGAACGCTTCGCGAACGTCATTAGCCTTAGTACCTCGTTACGCCAGAGGTGCTATGTTATCCCAGAATATATAGGCACTCCGGGGTGTAGGGCTGGCAACCCGTGTTCTAGGTCCGCGACACTGCGGCTCTTGATTAAACATCTGAAGCTGTGGAGAACAGGAGTGTTAAGAGTTCAAAACCTGGGAATAACTTAGGCGAAGGACACTACATCTATTGGATGCGACGCTTTTAAAATTAGCGTCTGGCTGGCGTTCATCCCACGCCTTCTGAAGGGTAGGACGTGGGGCTTCTCGCCAGTTTAGCTAATAACCAGTGACCAGTGACCAGCTTTTTCAGTTATCAGTGAACGGTGAACAGTGAACAATGAGCAATGATAACTGACAACTGACAACTGATAACTCTCGGTGAAACTTAAATTTTGGTGAGGGTGTATTGGAGACCAAACTCCTACAAGTTTCTGATTTTCTGGTTCGGCGTTTAGTCCAATCCCCGATCCGAAGTTCCCTGTTCCCTGTTCCCTCGCCGTCAAGCGCTGGTAACTGGTCACTCACAACTGACAACTGACAACTGACAACTGAACAACTGATGGCTTTAACTGTGCGTGTAATTACCCCAGACAAAATTGTCTGGGATGATAGTGCTCAAGAAATAATTTTACCTAGCACCACTGGACAGCTAGGAATTCTCACAGGTCATGCTCCTCTATTAACTGCTCTGGATATGGGAGTGATGCGAGTCCGTCCGGGTAAAGATTGGAAGGCGATCGCCTTGATGGGGGGATTTGCTGAAGTGGAAAATGACGAGGTGAAAGTGCTCGTCAATGCGGCTGAACTGGGTGAGACCATCGACAAAGAAGCTGCTGGTGCAGAGTTTGCGCAAGCACAAGAGAGTCTTGAGGAGGCTAACAAGAGTGACGATCGCCAAAAACAAATTCAGGCAACTCAATCCCTGAAACGGGCAAGAGCTCGCTTTCAAGCGGCGGGTGGCATGGTTCAGATTTGACTGATACTTTCGTATTAACTCAAAATGCAGTAAAAAGTAGTAAAATACGGAAAACCACCCAGAAAAATGAGGGCAGATGGTCACTCTGCCCTAAACAATCTTGATTAAGCTCTGAAACCTGCTTTAATAGAACTATAATCCCTTGTAATAGCTAATTACTGCCAGTAAATGCTACTTCCGGGAATTTAGCTTGAGCTTCGGTCATAGTCTTATTTTTACCCTGCTCTTGCCAGAAATTAATTACTTCTGTGGCTTTGTTGAGTACCTCAATCCGCTCAGGTTCAGAAATCCAGTGCTTGGCTTCCAGCTCATCTTTTAGCTGTTGCCAAGCGTCATTGCGTGGCCAGAAAAAATAAGCAGTTAGGGGACTTGTCCCTTTGCCGACTACCTGATCCACGGCGATCGCTACATCTTTGTCTAACCAAAGAACTTTTAAAATAAATCTCGACAATTACACCTCCAACGGACGTACAAAGCTATTTTGGCAAACTTTAGCATTCTTTATTCTACCTTAGAGCGTGTTTGAAAAGTCGTGAAAGGAAGCGATCGCCTTTTAGAGATACCGCTGGTCTAAACTATTACAATGCTGCCAGAATCAAGATCGCACTTCACCCACAGTTCGACCATTGTAAAGACTCATTGCCTTTTCTACACCTTCTTTGAGACTTAGTTCCACTGCCTCTACCACAAGTTGGAGAACTTCAGGCATAACTTTAGCTTCATTAGAGGAGAATCGCCCTAAGACGTGAGAGATAGTCTCTTGCTCCAGACTGGATTTACCAATCCCAATCCGCAGGCGGGGAAAATCTTGCCTGCCCAGATGGGAGATGATCGACTTCATGCCATTATGTCCCCCAGCGGAACCAGACAGCCGTATCCGCAGACGGCCTACTGGTAAATCCATCTCGTCATAAATAACCAACATGGACTTGGGGGGCAGCTTATACCAATCTATTACCGCCCGAATTGACTGCCCGGAACGATTCATATAGGTAAGGGGCTTGAGCAAGCGAATCTTTCCTCCATGTGGTTCGCGTCCCTCTGCAAACAATCCTTGAAAGCGGCGACTCTGGTGCCAGGAAATCTGCCAAGACTGTGCCAGGGCATCTACGACTTCAAAGCCGATATTGTGACGCGTCTTATCGTACTTTGATTCTGGATTTCCCAAACCGACAATGAGTTGGGGAATTACCAAATTAGTTGAACTTCTTTGGGTCATTGATAATCGGGACTGGGGACTGGTGAGGAGGTGAGGAGGTGACTTCAGTTATCAGTGTTCAGTGAACAGTAGAGAGTGAGAGTTGATAACTGATAACTGATAACTGACCAATCACCAAAATTAAAATTTGGGTTGCTCAAACAGGGTTTCCAGATAGACGCGAGCACAAGCGCGATAGTTCTGGGAGGCTTGAGTTGTCTTGCCACCTCCATTTTGCAGGAAAAATAGCGATAGCGCTGCGGCAAACACACGGTCTTGATCCCAGTTGGGATGGGTTTCCAGGTAGTTTTTTAGAGATTCGTGTAATTCTTCGGGGATTTCTGCCAAAATGCTGACGGATGTGTTCATAATTACCTCAATTTTCCAGGTTTTAGGGATTAGCAAATAGGGATAGGGGATTTATGGGTTAGTAGACGAAGAAAAATTGCCTCAATAAAGATAAGAAGACTTTGTACTCAGATGAGCCCCAATCAAGTTGAGTCAGCCCAAGGGAAAATTATTTGTGTGTGCACTATTTTCCGCTGAGAAGGGGTGGACTTGTCAATGTTACAAAATGTTACAATTGCCTTGAAAAAAAATAAAGCTTTACGAAATAATGGGTATTTCAGGCATATTTTTGTTACATATATTTATAATATTTGAGTATAAATCAGCAGATGAAAAGCGAATGGGCAAAATCCCCTACTTTACAGTGAAGACTTGATTCCATCGTTATCACCTGTGGAAAAGTCTGGGTAAATTGTGGAAAACAGCGAAAACCATTGTGGAAATACTGGGGAATCTATGGGGGAAAACTGAAGCAAAAAATAAGAATTGCAAAGTGGGGAATTTGGGTTGTAACTAAGTTGTTGGAATTAGGATAGGCCCAGCACTCTCATTCGATCATTGGTTATAATTTAAGGTTGTGTGCAATTTGTCAAGGACATAGTTACAAATCGTTACTATGTCTCAAATTGCTTGGTTTACCCAGCTTTCGAGACTTTTTCAATTTTTCGCTAATTAGACAATGGGCTGCCATAGGCACGCTATTCTTACGAGAAGGCTCCGCCTACGCGCACGCCAACTTGTACATACAATTTTATGAAGATTTATTAACATCAAAATATACATTTTATACCCACTAACAGCATTGCTGCTCCAGAAAAGCAGAAAATGCGCCTTAGCTTTTCTAACCTAAGGCGCTTTCCAGAACAGGCTAATAATCAGCAACGGTGCTGTTGTATATCTGACCGTTGCTGGTAGCAGGTACTTAGAGATACTTTTCTAAAGTATTAGCCAAAGTGGTTTTGGGAATGGCACCCACAACCATATCGACCCGTTGACCTCCCTTAAAAATCATTAGGGTCGGGATGCTGCGAATACCATACTGGCTGGCAATGTTAGGATTCTCGTCTGTGTTGAGTTTAACGACCTTGACCTTACCCTCGTATTGTTCAGCAATTTCATCAACCACCGGTGCAACCATTCGACATGGACCGCACCAAGGAGCCCAAAAATCCACTAGAACAGGAATTTCGCTATCTAAAACTTCTTCCTTAAAACTTGCATCTGTAACTGGGGCAGTTGCTGACATGCCTGGAAATCCTTATTGAACAGGTTTCTATCTAATCCTACAAAATTCTACCATAGCAAAAACTGGATTTAAAAGTATATAATTTTGAGACATTTTCCGCGCCCGGTTGGTCAGTGACCAGGTCAGTGACAGGTCAGTGACCATCAGCATGAAAAAGGAACCGCCCGAACTAAGTTCGGGCGGAGTGTGGTGTGAGGAGTGAACGGAAACATTTGTCTCCGCTTCTTCTATTGTAAGCGACAATTCTCAATTTGCCAGGATTTTTTGGGCCAGTTAGTAAAAATTTTCTTAGGTTAACATTAATTTAATAATTCTACCCAGTGAGCTATCGGGAGGGCGATCGCCCTCAACTAGCCCTAGGAGCAAGCAACGGGATTTTGTGGAATGAGCTAAAGCAGGGGGTGCAGGCAATACTGCTTGGGGCATGGTTCAAAACAGAGTAACACGCTTAGAGGGGGAGCTCCCGGGAGCAGGGGGAGCTCCCGGGAGCAGGGGGAGCAGGGGAAGCAGGGGAAGCAAGGGAAGCAGGGGGAGAGGGGGAGACACGGTCGAAGGGGACAAAGTTCTAAAAGTTCCCCAGACTAACACCCCTATGTGTTACCTTGCCACTACAATGTATTTAGTGAATCCAAAACACAAAGGAACTCCCTATGTCTCAAGTCGTAAGCACAAGGCTGGCTCCGGAGACAGCAGAGAGACTGAAAAGGCTTGCGCGTCGCTTAGGAAAATCTCCAAGTGAAACGGGAGCAATGCTCATCGAAGAGTCCCTCAGAGAAGCCGAGTTTGCCTATATCGAATTTCGTAACTCATCGGTAGGTCGGCAACCATACATGAAGGGGTCATCTCTTGCCGTGTGGGAAGTTATTATAGTTGGCCAGGACTATAACATGGACGAGCAGAAGGTTGCAGAGCATTTGACCAGATCTATTGAATGGGTGAGAGCAGCATTCAACTACGCCGAGGCTTACCCAGAGGAAATCCGTCTGGCGATCGAAGACAATCGCGCCATGAACTATTCCGCACTCAAGCGCATTTTACCGAGTTTCGAGCTTATAAGAGTCCCTAAAGAGATTGAGGAGGCATAGTGCTTTCCTTTCTCCTTGACGAACACATATCGCCAGAGATAGCAGAGCAAATTGCTCGCAAGCGTCCATCTATTCCAGTGTTCGTTGTTGCCTCCTGGCAAGAAGGAAGGTTGCTTGGGATGCCAGATGAGCTTCTCCTGGAGGCTGCCGCAGAAGCAAGCCTTACCCTTGTCACTTACGATCAGAAGACAATCCCCCCTATCTTATGCGAGTGGGGAGAAGCTGGTAGAACCCACGGAGGAGTCATTTTTGTCGATTATCAGTCCATTCCTCCCAGTAATTTCGGTGGGTTGGTACGAGCCCTTATTTGGCTCTGGGATACTCAACACACAACGGACTGGAAGAATCGACTCGTGTACCTCCAACCTTCACCGTAATCCTGTAAGCAAGAAGCGATCCGTAAGCGCTATAGCTGGCTTTATCGAAATTAGATATAAAACCGCTATTAGACTATATATCACAGGTGATAAACTCTTGATCGGTCTGGGAAAAAGTTTGAGAAATATGTAAATTTGTATTGATATATAAATTTTTTAGGATTGGGACTGATGAGGATTCTGGTACTTGCTTGGGAATTTCCACCCAGAATTGTTGGGGGAATTGCTCGTCACGTGGCAGAGTTGTATCCAGAAATGGTGAAATTGGGCCATGAAATTCACCTAGTCACGGTGGAATTTGGAGAAGCACCCCACTATGAGGTGGTAGAGGGTGTTTACGTGTATCGAGTGCCTGTTGCTCCCGGCGACAATTTTTTCTCCTGGATTGTCAACATGAACGAGAGTATGGGGCATCATGGGGGCAAGCTGATTTTAGAGCAAGGGTCATTTGATATTATTCATGCCCATGATTGGGTAGTGGGAGATGGGGCGATCGCTCTCAAGCATCATTTCAAGATTCCCCTAGTTGTCACAATTCACGCCACAGAATATGGTCGTTACGGCGGCATCCACACCGAGACTAACGACTATATCGCTGGCAAAGAAAAACTCCTCGCCTACAATGCTTGGCGGATAATTGTCTGTAGTGGGTACATGCGCCATGAGGTTGAACTGGCTTTAGAGACTCACCAGGACAAAATAGATGTGGTTTACAATGGTATTCGACCAGAGAAAAAGCATCGCCATCCTGAATTTGACCACTTGAGCTTCCGTCGTCGCTTTGCCCTCGATAGTGAGAAAATTGTTTATTATGTAGGTCGCATGACCCACGAGAAGGGTGTTTCTGTTCTGCTCAATGCTGCTCCTAAGATACTGTCGGAAATGGGTGGCTATGTCAAATTTGTACTCATCGGCGGTGGTAACACCACTCGCGTGAAGGAGCAAGCTTGGAATTTAGGGATTTGGGAGAAGTGCTATTTTACTGGCTTTATGTCCGATGAGGATTTAGATAAATTCCAGACCATTGCTGATTGTGCCGTGTTTCCCAGTCTCTACGAACCCTTTGGTATTGTGGCTTTAGAAAGCTTTGCTGCTCGTGTACCTGTGGTGGTTTCCAATACGGGTGGTTTGTCGGAAGTAGTACAACACGCGAAAACGGGGATTGTTACTGACACTAACAATCCTGATTCCCTAGCTTGGGGCATTCTGGAAGTGCTGAAAAATCCTGGCTATGCCCAGTGGTTAATTGATAATGCCTACGAAGATTTAGAACGCCGCTTTAGCTGGCCTAAACTTGCCCGGCAGACTGAAGGGGTTTATGGTTTGGTTTTACATGAGCGATCGCAGGTGGTTTGGCTTTAGACTCTAATCCAAAATCAATGACAGCCTATGACACCTAAACTTTTGAACAATCGCTATCGAATAATCCGCAATCTGGGAAGAGGTGGATTTGGCGAAACCTTTCTGGCAGAAGATACCCATATGCCTTCTCGTCGTCGTTGTGTAATTAAGCAGTTGAAACCTGTTACAAATAATCCCGAAGTACAACAGTTGGTAAGAGAGCGGTTTCAGCGGGAAGCGGCAATTTTAGAAGATTTAGGTGAGGGCAGTCTCCAAATTCCCAAGTTATATGCTTATTTTTCTGAAGCGGGTCAATTTTACTTGATTCAAGAATGGATTGAAGGTGTCACCCTTACTAATCGAGTGCAACAGCAGGGAAAGCTCGGCGAAAGTTCAGTGAAAGAAATCCTGATTAACATCTTGCCAGTACTGGATTATGTGCATAGCAAGCGCATCGTTCATCGGGATATTAAGCCAGATAATATCATGTTGCGCTCCTGGGATGGTAAGCCCGTGCTAATTGATTTTGGTGCGGTGAAGGAAACCATGGGAACGGTGATTAATTCTCAAGGAGATACTACCAGGTCAATTGTGATTGGCACTCCTGGGTTTATGCCTTCTGAACAAGCAGCGGGACGACCAGTTTATTCTAGTGATTTGTATGCTTTAGGGTTGGTGGCAATTTATTTGTTAACTAGCAAGAACCCCCAAGAATTAGATACAGATTCGGGCACGGGTGAGATTATTTGGCATCAGCATGTAAGGCACATTAGTCCCAGTTTAGTCGCAGTACTGGACAAAGCGATTATGTCCCATCCTCGCGATCGCTTTCCCACTGCCCAGGCGATGCTAGAGGAATTACAGTCTGAGGCTACACAGATGAATTCCACATTGCCTACTTCTCAACCGAGCAACCACGCCCCTACGATAGTACTTTCTTCCTCTACAGAGCAGTCAACCCAGCCACCTTCACCTCAAAATAATGTCAAGAATATTATTGTCGGTAGTTTGATTGCAGGAGGTTTGATTGGTGCATCGATATTTTTTGGTCTTTTCCTCACCAGAACGCCTCAACCCCCTCCAGAAGAGGAAATTACACCACCAATATCAGTCTCTAGACCATCACCAGAACAAGCGCTGACAAGTTACTATACACATATTAATAACGGTCAGTATCGAAAAGCCTGGAATCAGGTTTCTCCCCAATTGCGCACCAACATAAAGCTTCACCCCCAAGGTTACATTTCCTATACACGTTGGTGGAAAAAAGTTGAGCAGGTAGAAATTATCAGAGTTGAGTTAGTAGAAGAAAAACCTCAAACATCTACAGTGGATACTCAGTTGCGATATCAGTTGAAATCGGGAAGAGCAATCAATCAGTCTCTGCGCTTCTATTTTGTCTGGGATGCTGCATCTAGCAGTTGGCTGGTAGATAAGATTAAAAAACTTTAGCTATAGTTGTGGAGTAGCTTCAATCTCCACAGCAGCCATCTTTAATATTATCTTAAGCCAATTAACTTTACTCAGTACCAGCTCATGCAGCCGACACTATTAAACAATCGCTATCAAATCATCCGCACTCTGGGAAGAGGTGGGTTTGGTGAAACCTTCCTGGCAGAAGATACCCATCTGCCTTCTAGTCGTCGCTGTGTGATTAAGCAGCTTAAACCTATAATCAATAACCCCCAAGTATATCAGCTAGTGCGAGAGCGATTCGGACGAGAAGCAGCTATTTTAGAAGAACTGGGAGAAGGTAATAACCAAATTCCCAGTTTGTATGCCTATTTTTCCGAAGGGGGAGAATTTTACTTAGTTCAAGAATGGATTGAAGGTGAACCCCTTAACTTACGGGTGCAACAGCAGGGTAAATTTAGCGAAAGTTCAGTGAAAGAAATCCTGATTAACATCTTGTCAGTACTGGATTATGTACATAGCAAGCGCATAGTTCATCGAGATATTAAACCAGATAATATTATGTTGCGCTCCTGGGATGGTAAGCCTGTACTAATTGATTTTGGGGCGGTGAAGGAAACCATGGGAACGGTGGTTAATTCTCAAGGAAACACTACCAGTTCTATTGTCATTGGCACCCCTGGGTTTATGCCTTCTGAACAAGCAGCAGGGCGACCAGTGTATTCTAGTGATTTGTATAGTTTAGGGTTGACTGCGATTTATCTGCTCACTGGCAAAATGCCCCAACTTTTGGAGACAGATTCTCGCACCGGTGAGATTGTTTGGCATCACGACGCAAGGCAAATTAGTCCCAGTTTAGCAGCAGTATTGGACAAAGCGATTATGTCCCATCCCCGCGATCGCTTCCCCACTGCCCAGGCGATGCTAGAGGCATTACAGTCTAATACTACACCCATTGCTCCCACATTGCCTCCTCCTGAACCGATGGTTCACGACTCTGGGGTACCACTTTCTCCTACAGTGCAGTCAACCCAGCCACCTTCACCTCAAAATAATAGCAAGACTATTATTCTAGGAAGTTTGATTGCAGGGGGTTTGATTGGTGGATCTATAATTATAGGATTTGCCATGACAAAATCGCAACAAATAGTGACACAACGAACTCCTTCCCCTTCCCCATCTAAAGCAGCACCAACAGAAACACCAAAATCTGAGCCCCCGCAAGTTACTCCCACTAGAACTCCAACTCCAATTCCCCCTGTTTCTCAAGATTTTTATTTTGTGGCTGATTCTGCTTTTCCTGATGCCAATAGTGCTGAAGTTCAAGTTAGCAAGCTGAAGGGAGATGGTTATAAGAAAGCGGGAAGTTTTTGGATACCAGATTATCCCAATTTGTCAGGCAAGCTTTTGTTTCAAGTTTATCCTGCTAAGTTTAGCGATCGCACCAGCTGTGCCAATTTTCTCAGTGCTTATAGTCAACGCAATACTGGAGTTTATTGCTTCTTCGGTAGCAAGGATGCAAATGCATCGACCGATCGCTTTTATAGCGACTATTCCTGGCTGTCGGAAATACAGATAACAGATGCTTACTTAGAGGGGAGAACTGCTTTTGAACTCTCGATTATGCGAAATTCGATTTTTGCTCGTCATGGACGCAGATTTGTTAGTCCACAATTACAAGAATATTTTAACAGCCAGTCTTGGTATCGCCCGCTCCATTTACCAGGTGAATTTTCTAATAGTTTACTCTCTCCTTTAGAAAGAAAAAACGCTTTCTATATTTTGCAATATCAAAATCGCAATAACCTGAGATGGATAAAATAGGGCTAACGGTAGGGTGTTGATTTTGTTAAAGGCGGTCTCGGCGAAGCCGAGTGCCTACGGCAGCGCAAACAAGTTCATGCAACTTTCCTGTGAAAACGGAACTTACACCGTACAAATGTACTATAATTGCCTTTTAAGCTTTGTTCCATAAAGGTTATAGCGATTAGTGTCGGGATATATAGCGCTGCCGCAGGCACTCGCTCCGCGAGCCCACACTCTTGTTGGTGCTGCCTACCGCACTCGCGTAGTGTACGCGCACCCATGAAGCGCGCTGCCTACCGCACTCCCGTAGTGATCGCGCACTCTTGTAAATGAATCAAATCCGATCGCTATATGTGTCCATGTAAGCTCTTGTTTTATTTTAGCGCTCGCTGTATACTAAAAATAAAGGATTAAAATGCAGAATTTAAACTCAATCTAGTTTTGACCAGTTAATG
>JBFRWF010000169.1:0-34968 GCA_051439465.1 Xenococcaceae cyanobacterium
ATGCGAGATAGCGTGGATGGCTTGAGAGTAACAGTCCAAGCATTGCTACAAGTGGCAGCTCAAAATCAACGAAGAATGGATCAGTTTGAGCAAGAGATGGAATTAGTTAAACAACGCCAAGCAGAAACCGATCAGAGGTTTAATGTTTTACTTGAAGAAGTACGCTATTTGATTCGAGGAAATCGAGGAGATTAGGGCGCTCGTACTACGAGATCGGCCCTCGCCCTCGAATTAGGAAAAAGCTGATGAATTCGTAGACAAAGTTACCAAAATTAAGCTTAACAAAATTTCTTCTAGCCTATATTTTCTAGGTTCGGTTTATGTTTTGATACCCACCGCATCGGAATAATTGGGGGTCTTTTCTCTACCAAGAAGCACTCGCCATCGTATAGCAGTTACCAAGGCAGATGAGCTAGTCCCTTATCAGAGGCGATCGCATCCCTTTAGAGGGCACAATTCTCAATAATTTGGCTTGTTGACATCAGCCAGCCTCTAAGCCAAATCCTCAAAAGCCTATTGCATAAGGGTTTAGTCATTTTTCCCTCCGTCGAATTCACGTTGCTAGGATAAGCTCTAATTCCCTCTCTCCCCTGCTCAAGAGCTCCTCTGCTCCTCTGCTTGTCTCAACTGCGCAGCAGCGTCGCGCTGCGTAGCAGGGACAAGGTGCAACAGCAGGGGCGGAGCCTAGTCTAGACTACCGACAACTTTTCTTAACCGAGCAGTATTGCATTGCTGGGTGAGCTTCCACCAGCATGTGTTATTATCATCTTAAGTTAACCTTAAGGTAGGGTTAAAGTCTAGGTTACAGCCTCTTTGAAGTGATTGAGCAAAAAAGGAAGTTTGATGGTTACTAATATTCAGCATCATTTTTCAAAGATTGCAGAAAAATATAGAGATTTAAGAACAACCGATGTAGAACCAATTCTATATATCCAGAAAAAACTACAAGAATTACCAAAGATTGAAGCAGCAGATATCGGTTGCGGTGGAGGAAGGTACGACCTGGAATTGTTTCGGCATCTAGGGGATAGACTTGATCTCCATTGCATTGACGCTAATCCAGATATGCTCAAGGAATTGCACCTCTATTTGACTGAACAAGGAATTAAAAATTTTAGAACAGCAGAAGCTCCCGCAGAGAAACTTCCACTAGAGTCCAATTCCCTTGATTGTGTTTTCACTTTCAACGCCATTCATCACTTCAAGCTTGCAGATTTTTTTGCCGAGACATGCCGAATCCTCAAAGATAATGGTTTATTGTTTGCTTATACTCGCTCAAGAACCCAGAACAACCAAAACATTTGGGGTAAATATTTTCCTTTGTTTAAAGAAAAAGAAATAAGAATTTATGAATTGTACGATTTTCAAGAGGTGATAACAAATAATCCCCAACTAGAATTGCACTCTGTGGAAGAATTCCAATATGAAAGGGTTGCCAATCTAGACGAGCTGATTGAGCAAGCGCAAAATCACCACTACTCTACGTTTTATTTGTACACTGAAGAAGAATTTGAGAAATCCCTAAAGCAATTCAAAAAAAATGTACAAATGCATTTTCCAGATTCTGAAAATATACAATGGATAGATGGAAATACTTTACTGGTTATTAGAAAACTAAAAAACTAAATGAATGAACAATGAGTTTGCAGACAGCCCTTAGCTTCTGGAGCACTTCATATCGCCTATGCTCTTCTTTGGTACGCTCAAATTTGATTTTTTCCTGAGCTTCTCACTCTCTTAGAGTCTTTAGGGTAACTCCAAGTAACTCAGAAGGTGTTTGAAAAGTCTGTATGACTGTCCCGGCTTAAGTGGATAGCCGTGAAATTTTGTGTGAATTTTAGTTAACTGCAGACCAGACCCTTGACAACGGCAAAATAAACCTATATATTTCTTAGCTGAAGACCGAATAACGTCTTCCTCACTATAAAACGCCGTAAAGGGAATCCTGTAGTTACAGTTTCAACTACTAATAGTACCAAGAAGGAAGTTCTGGTAGTTATACGTGAATGCCAGAAGCCCACACTCCCCTATTGGGTAAGTGTGGGAGCGTCACAGCTTGCTTGGAGACTTATGCGACAGCTCTACTTATTCGTTGACTTTCTGCACTATCTGAGTACTCTAAAGGCTTCGGACTTGACACTGATGTTAAATCTCGGTTAAATCATACTGGCTATAACTCCCACGCTGGGATTATGCTAATTTCACTTCTATCAAGGAGATGACTTTTGGTGGAAAAAATCAAAATAGCGATCGCAGGAGTTGGTAACTGTGCAAGTTCCTTAATACAAGGAATTGAGTATTACAAAGAGAAAGATGACCAAAATGCTATCGGATTAATGCACTGGGACATAGGCGGCTATAAGCCCTACGATATCGAAGTAGCAGCCGCCTTCGACATCGATGCTCGAAAAGTTGGTAAGGATGTCGCCCAAGCAATCTTTGCACCGCCAAACTGCACAACAGTATTTTGCGATAACTTGCCTAAAACTGGTGTTACGGTGCGCATGGGCAAGTTGCTGGATGGCTTCTCTGAGCACATGAGAAATTATGAGGACAAATCTACATTTGTTCTCAGTGATGACAAGGAAGCCTCCAAAGAAGATGTCGTCAAAATCTTGAAAGAATCAGGAACTGAAATCCTATTAAATTATCTTCCCGTAGGCTCTGAGGAAGCAACGGGTTTCTATGCTGAGTGTGCAATTGACGCCGGAGTAGCGTTTATCAATTGCATCCCCGTGTTTATCGCAAGTAATCCCTTATGGGCAGAGAAATTCAAACGGAGAAATATACCAATAATTGGGGATGATATTAAGGCTCAACTTGGGGCGACAATTACTCATCGGACGCTATCGGATCTGTTCCGGAAACGAGGAGTAAAAATAGAGAGAACTTATCAGCTCAATACAGGGGGCAATACGGACTTCCTCAATATGCTCAATCACAGCCGACTGTCCTCGAAAAAGGAATCAAAAACTGAGGCAGTCCAAGCGATTCTGAATAAACGAATGGAAGATGAGAATATCCATATTGGTCCGAGCGATTATGTTCCCTGGCAAAAAGACAACAAGGTGGCTTTCATTCGCATAGAGGGCAAACTGTTTGGCGATGTCCCAATGAATCTTGAATTGCGTCTTTCTGTAGAAGATTCACCCAACTCGGCTGGGGTATCTATTGACGCAATCAGGTGTTGTAAGATGGCACTCAATGCCAACAAGGGTGGAATTTTATATTCACCTTCTGCCTACTTCATGAAACATCCTCCGGAACAGTTTACGGATGAAGAAGCATACAGAATGACGGAGGACTTCATTTCTGGCAAACGTCCCGATTGAGCAGGGGTAACGTCATGATTGAGAACTATTGAAGCCTCGAACTCATCACTTGGCTAAACAGGTGCATTAGTTTCTACCTAGAAACCGCGAGAGTGCTGCGACCATAGCCGTTCGGCTTGGTCGTTGGTAAATCGCGGCAGCCGCCACAGGAATATTTTCCAGGGGAATCTAAGAAATGAATAGTGTTGTCATGTTTGATGTCTGCGCCATTGGATATATAACAAAGGACATAGTAAAAACTAAGACGGCAGAAAAGACGATGCCTGGTGGTGTAGGATATTATTTCTCAATAGCTTTGAAAAATCTAGGTTCAAATAATTCTTTAATAACAAAAGTAGCAGAAAAAGATAAATCCTTGTTGAAGGATTTAATTAAAGACAATATAATTATTTTTAATCGATATACTCAAGCAACAACAGTATTTGAAAACATTTATCCAGAAGAAAATATGGATATTAGGATACAGAAGGTACACTGTGTTGCGCAACCATTTAACCTTGAGGATATCCAAAATATTTCTTCACATATTTATCACCTCGGACCTCTTACTAAGGAAGATATTCCTCTAAAGATAATCAAACATCTTTCAAGAAAAGGAAAAATATCATTGGATATACAAGGATTCTTGAGAAAGATTGAAAAAGGTGAGGTCAAGAACATTGACTGGAAAGAGAAGGATGAGGGGCTGACTTACATCAACATACTAAAAGCAGATGAAACGGAAGCAAAGATTATATCAGGAGAGGAGAATATCAAAAAAGCAGCAGTTAAACTATCTGCATATGGTATTGATGAAATCATCATTACACTTGGGAGTAAAGGCTCTTTGATTTACTGCCAAGAAAAATTCTATTTCATTCCATCTTTTCCTGCAAGAAAGGTAGTAGATGCTACTGGATGTGGTGACACTTATATGGCTGGATATATTTACAAAAGGCTAAAATCGTCTGATATTAACGAATCGGGAAGATTCGCGGCTGCTCTGGCATCATTAAAGCTTGAAAAATCAGGTCCTTTTAATGGGAGTGAAGAAGACGTTCAAAACTTTTTATCCCAAGCTGAACTTTTCCCAAATCTTTCTAATTACGGTTAATCAAATAAAACCGTATTTGGTATAATCTGGCGCGGATCAATAGGTCGAGCCACTAGAATACCAATTGCATTCTTAACATTACCTACATACCGATGTAAATCAGAAGCAATGGTCACTTTGCCAATCGGTGAAGCATGAATCAAACCCATATTACCTTCTCCGGTGTGATAAACTAGCCCGGTGTGGGTGATATCAAGACCAGGAATATTAGTAGCAATGCCAATAATATCCCCTGATTGTAACTGATGATAAATACTCTTAATCTGGTTGTGGGGGATATAATCGATAGTTAATCCATCCAGATTGGCTTCCATCTCGACAATACATCGGTAATTGGCATCATTACTCGCCATGGGGAGATAAAGACTCCGATGGGTACTCATAAAGTTTAGCTTTTTATCCAGCGACACACCCCCCAGATAGGGTGCGATATTTTGCACAGTCCCCCGTCTTTGATTGTCACTAATCCATTGGGAGAAATAATGTAAGCGGCTGCAATAGTCATTCATGTGACCATTCCAATAACGCTGATTAACAATGCGATTAGTAAAAGTTTGATACTGATAATCTTTTATTGCTACACCCCGCGCGATCGCTAGCACAGTTTCTACAAATAGCACGCAGTCGAAATTCTTCAGTGAGACAACTAAGGTTTCTCGATCAGATTGATCTAATAAACCTACTTTGTATTGTGCACCCAGAAATTGCTCGGCGATCGCCTGCATAATTTCCCCCATCGGTGCGTCAGGCAAATTCGCTGCGATCGCATACTGAATAATATTCTGGAAACGCTCTCCATCTGCTGTTTTTGGGATATCTATGCTTGGGGTATGGCTATCCTGTTTACCAGTTGAGAGATTATTGTTTAACGGTACTATAGCAGCAAAGGTGGAGGGAAAGGGATGGGAATGATTGACTCTGGCTTGAGAGGTAGAATGGAAAGCAATACCAACAGTAATCCCTAATGCTACTACAGCCAGACCAAAAAATTTTTGCATGCTGAGGACATCCTCTTCAATTTGAACAAGTCTTAAGATAATATGAACGGTATTTATATCGGAGCGCAAAAACGACACCTAATTGTCTCGCATTTCCTGAGCGGTGATGCCAGAGGCGGTGTTATTGGCGTACTTCTGGTATTTCTGAATATAAAATTCTGAAGGATTACGGATGGCTTGGACAGAATCTCGCTTAGACATCGCCTCCCACCATTGCTTCAGACATTTGCATTCCGATGGCAGGTTTAAGCCTCGATAATATTCTAGGACAGCCCAGCGTTCAAACCAAGGATAAAAGGTGAGGTCAACCAAAGTCGGTGATGCACCGAACCAATAGGGACCATTGCCCCATAGCTTACCAATTCCTTCTCGCTCCATAAATAGGAGATGATTGAGTAACTCCTGTCTCCATTTCTGTTGCTTTTCGGGGTCTTGATTGAGTAATAATTTATAGAAAGCGGTGACAAAGTTGGTGTTGGCAAAATCAATCCAGATCCGAGCGATCGCTCTTTTCCCCGGTTCCTTTGGCATTAGGGGCGGGTTGGGGAATACCTCTTCCAGATACTCATTAATAATTGCCGATTCCCACACCAGATCATCGCCATACTTAATCACTGGCACTTTTTGATAGGGGGAGATGTCTGCAAACCAGTCGGGTTTATTATTCAGATCGATCTCTATGAGCTTCAATTCTATCCCTTTTTCTAAAAGTGTTAAGCGGGTACGGTGGGCGAATGGACAGACACTAGCACTGTAGATTTCAACTGTCATGCTCGATCTCCTTAGCATCATTTTTTCCTTTAATCATTGCTAATTACTATTTGACTAAGACGTTTAAGAATGCGAAGTACATCATACAATTCATTTCTCCCCGGATTGCGAGTAAGAAAGCCCTTAGATAAAGCATACTGGGGTCTTTCGCCCTTGACTAATTTGATAAAAATGAAACTACCACCAGTAGATATCATGCCATAACTCGGTTTTTCTGGATTGGGATTGCCTAGCATATAAGCTAGAATTTGTGCCAGTCCTGCTTCTATGGAAAAAGATGCTCTTTTTGACTCAATCACCATAACCCAAAATTGGTCTTTCAAAACTAACGTATCAATTCTGCCTTTAACAATAACCCCTTCATCTTCTAAGGCGATATCTATGGATTTTTCTGATTTAACGTAAAAGGGAAAGAGATAAAAGCCACCGATAAATAGAATGGGATCTAACACTGCCATTCTCACCACATCTTCAAGCAGGGGTGGGTAATTAAGTAAATTTATAAAACCAGCCTTTACTCTGTCTAAAAGTTGTTTGTCTAAATCTGTAATTTCAGGTAAATTTACTTGCCACTCTGGAAAAACTTGATAATCTTCAACAAGTTGTATCCCAAATTTTTCGATTAGATAGCGCAAGTCTATATCTTGAGCTTGAATTGTTTGAACCATAATTAGTTAGTTAGTTATTAATTGTTTTAGAATTGTTGCTGTAACTTGTCAGCAAAGCTTCAAATCGCCGCTCCCGTCGCAGATTGTCAAAGTTTGAGTTGAATTTAGCTAGGTGTAAATATTTTTCTGGATACAAGTTAATTGCCTTTTCCAAACTAGCAACTGCCCGTTCTACATTCCCCAGCAAAGCATAACAGCAAGCTTGGTTATACCAGGCACATTCGTCCTCCGGTTCCGCTATCAGTGCTTGATAGTAACAGTGAATTGCCTCTGGTAAACCCCCTAGCTGCTGCAAAATTGCACCCCGCTGATACCAAGCCCAATAGTCATGGGGTTTAACTTCTAGGGCTTTGTCGTAGCTAGCCAAGGCTGCTTCCAGCTGTCCCCAAACCCGCAGGGAGTCACCCCGCCGATACCAAGCCCAGTAGTCATTTGGTCGGGTTTTGAGGGCGTTGTCAAAACAGGCGATCGCTCTTTCATACTCCCCCAAAAACTGCCAAGCTTCTCCTTTGCGATATTCAGCCCAGTAGTCATTGGGATGGGCTGCTAAAGCTTTCTCGAAACAGGCGATCGCCCTTTCATATTTCCCCAACTCTTCCAGGTTAATGCACCCCCAGTCATACCAAGCCCAGTAATTATCCGATTGAGCTTCCGAGGCGTTTTCATAGCTAGCAGCCGCCTCCTTATAGCGACCTAATTTTTCTAAAACCATGCCCCGTCGATACCAAGCCCAATAATCATTGGAATAATACTCTAAAGCCTTTTCATAGCTGATTAAGGCTTCCTCGTAACGTCCCCGCTTCCGTAACAGATTACCCTGTTCATACCAACCCTGATAGCTATCTGGGCGGCATTCCAGTGGTCTATAAATTGTATGTAACTGAATTTTTGCCATTTGTCATTAATTTCACCTTACCCACTTGAGACTTCAAACTTCAGACTTCAGATGCTTCCCACCGAGCTGCTAATTTATCGACAAAACGGCGAGACAATCGTACCCAAACGGTTGCCCATCGAGCAAAGAGCGATCGCCCTGGCTACTGACCAGATTAACTGCTTTCAAGATTCTCTAGGTAATACTCAAGGAGAACTTAACAAACAACTCCTGGAACTAGAAGGAGATAGCCCCGACTACCGGGTGAAAAGGGGACTCGCCCATCTGCTCAAAAATAGCTTCTCTACCTTTGAAATTATTAGTCCCCTAGAACCGCAACTACTGCGAGAGCGGGTTTTTGCCCACGCCGCTACCTCAGTCACCATCCCCCAAAATCGCAATCAAACCCTGGAAACCTTAGCCAGCTGCCTCAGCAAGGAACTGAATCGAGAAGTTTTGCCCGATGAGATTGAAAAAGGTCTTTACGCAGACTTACAAGAAAATCGCATCCTCACCCAGTTTGACCCCCCAACCCCAGAAGCACTCTTACACCGCTATAATCTCTCCCAAGTCCAAGGCATCTTCTATCGTGCCAGCTATATCATTATCAATGCCCATCGCAATGACCCAGGGGAATATAAACTGCTGTTTCGCTATATGAAACTATTTCAACTAATGGCTTATATTGAAGGAGATGCTGATACTGGGTTTACCATCACTATCGATGGTCCTACTAGCTTATTTAAGCCTAGCACTCGCTATGGTTTGGCACTTGCTAAGATGTTACCCGCCCTGCTGCACGTCAGTAAATGGAGTCTGAAAGCGAAACTACAAAGCCGCGATTCCTATACTGGCAATCTCAAAACTGGGCGTTTTAGCCTTAATAATAGTTGTGGCTTGGTGAGCCACTATCCCCCAGGGAAACCCTATGACAGTATGTTAGAGGCTTCTTTTGCTAAGCGCTGGTTAAAAACCAAAACCGACTGGCGGTTAGAAAGGGAAGTAGACTTAGTTCCTCTTCCTGGTAGCGTGATGATTCCTGACTTTCGCCTAGTTCATCCCGATGGGCGTGATTTCTTATTAGAAATTGTCGGTTATTGGCGACCAGAATACTTACAAAAGAAGTTTTTTCAAGTGCGTCGCGCTGAAGCTGATAATCTCATTCTTGCTGTTTCTGAGAGATTGAATCTGGAGAAAGCGGGGGTCAAATTCACAGATGTTCCAGCCAGGATTGTCTGGTTTAAAGACAAATTATCACCGAAGGCGGTGCTGGAGGTTTTGGATTAGTTTCACCGCATCTCGGAGGTTTAAAAAGGAGATAACCAATGACAGAAGACGAATTAAAAGCCCTTGTAGAGTCGAACGCACGTGCAATTCAGGCTCTGACTGAGGACAGAGCAGAGAGCCGACAGCAGCTCAACCACCTCTACGAGCTGATGGCAGACTCCATCCAGAATCAATCGCGTATCTATCGCTTGTTGGAAGACCTTAATAACCGCCAATCAGAACTCAGCCGCCGTCAAGGGGAGATTGTAGAAATCCTCAAGCTTCTCTCTCAGCGCTCAACTGAGCAGTAACGTTTTCTCAAGTGCTAAGGGTCGGCCTGTGATTCGGATTGTATCAAGAATAAACCTTGGGGGAGTCCATGTATCCCCAGCTAAATCGAAGATTCGCCCGGATCTGAGATCCTAGGGCGAAGCTGGGGTATTATAGCTTCCCCAAACCCCCTCATCTGATAAACAGAAGTTATTCGATTTGAACCTCTAAGGGCAAATCAAAGATTATGCCCTTAGATTCTGGAGTCGAGTTACCCCGTCTCCCATTCGGGGTAAATTAAATAAACTTAGTTGTTTATCAACCAGTTTGTCCGGCTTTACAGGATTCCCAGGCTCATCAGGCAACCCCAATGATAAATCCCTCTTACGAGAGTCAGTTGATTCTGACTTGGGCGTGACTTTCCGCGTGAGGAGCGGTAGTTTTTTAGTCGGTGATGCACTCACGGGAAGTGCTTAGGCTGGTCAACAGGGCATCATGAACCACTCGTACCGGAGGTCAAGGGTGGGTTGCTGACTGGCACAAACATTTTTGTCTCCGATAAATATTTCCAGGCAATCCCTTCTGGATCTTTACTCTGACTCCACTGAGGAAAATCTGGGTCAGATTTGCGTCTACCCACTGTGCTGGAATTAAGCTCAAGACGCTTGGCAAGTTCAGCTTGGATTAGAGATAGATTCGTCGATTCTCTTGGTTCTTCAAGCTCATCTTTAACCTCAGATGAGGTATTTTCTAACTGCTGTGGTTCTTCTTGGGCGATGGTTTCCCTCTCTAGTTTTGGAAGAGGCTGACTATCTTCGAGTTCTACCAGTTGGGCGATTTCACTTGCAGATGATTCGTGGGAGTGCTCTTCAACTTCAGATGAAGACCTTGCTGACTGGCGTGGTTTTTCGGGGGCTAATCCTTCGATGTTCTGTTCTGAGGGAAGTTCACTATCCTCAAAGATGCTACCCAAAACACTGGGAGTGAGAAAGTAATATACAGTGCCTTTGTCTTCGTAGACTTTGGGGTGTATCCCGAATTCTTCTGCTTTTTTATCCAGAAACCGCTTGGCGGCTCTCCCAGTCAGATTGGCCTTCAATGACAAATCGATTGGTGTCAAGCATCCCTGATTGTCTTTAATGAGCTGATGGAAGAAGGGATTGACTTGCTTACACCATTGTTTCCATTGGTAGTTCCGCCAGATTTTCCAACCGAGGACTAGCACGATTAGCAACAATAGCAATGGCCATGCAGTGAACAAGACAACAATTGCTAAAGCTATTGGGAGTATGAGAGCGAGAGCGCCAGGAGCACCACTATCTAATACTTTTCCAGTCATAATTTTTGGTTGCCAATTAAGTTGGTGGCAAATCTTATGAGATTAATAATTGCCAATCTTTCAGTAAAAGGTTTACATCAACAGTTTAGAGGGTATTGACCAAGTTAGGTAAGTCAAGACGTTTAAACATCGCCTCACGGGCATCAAAAGCAAGGGAGTCATCAAGTTTTGTTAAGGAAATGGCGGTTTGATACTTTTGGCTGAGTGCTGTCTGAATCAGCCAGTCAGCAATAAAGGGATTTTTCGGTAATAGGGGACCGTGGGAATAGGTGGCGATCGCGTTTCGATAAAATGCTCCTTCCATTCCATCTTCCCCATTGTTGCCATAGCCTTTGATCACCCGCCCCAACGGTTCCACTTTACCCAAATAAGTGCGACCGCCGTGATTTTCAAAACCAATCACCACTGGTGTTCTCCCCAGCATGACTTTCAATTCTCCTGCCAGGGGGGAAGCGGTCACTTCAAACACCACATTACCAATACAGCGCCGCGCATCCGGACCAGGATGCTTGCTGACAAAATCTAGTAGTCCTAAGCCTTCAATCCGCTGTCCCAAAGCTGGTTCGTAGTAATGGCCGAGTAGCTGAGGAGAACCACAGGTAAAGACACCAGGGATTCCCGTTTCGATTTTATCGCGCAGAGTGTCAGCTTTTGCGCCCCGTAAGTCGCGCATGACGATTTCCTGCTGTCGATCCTGGGCACCGCCTCCCACTAAAATATCAACATTGTGAAACTCAACTGCATCTGTTTGCTGGTCCAGAGGTGTCACTGATACCTGAATACCACGCCACTGACATCGACGTTGCAGACAGATGACATTGCCGCGATCGCCGTAGGTACTCATCAATTTCGGATACAGCCAGCCTATTTTTAGTTCCATTGGTTCAGAAGTCATCAGTTTTCAATATCTATAAAATTTTGCGTCCTGTCAGCACTTGTCGGACTTCTAACATGGCGGAATAGGTAGGTAGGATGTGGAGAGTTTCCACTGCGGGAGTATGTTCTAAAGCAGTAGCGATCGCCTCTTCTAAATCTTCTTTAACAATGAGATTAAAATGATCGGTTCCAGAGTCAATCGCTTCGCGGCTATATTTCAGACGCAGTGCCATGTCGTAGAAGCGATCGCCACTGACAATCAGTGTTCCTCCCAAACTTACCAGTTTCTCCGTATCCACATCCCAAATCCAGGAAACATCAGTGCCATCGGGAATACGGTCATTGAGAACCAGTAAAGTTGTAGAAGCACCTCCAGCTTCTTTGATTTGATTCACGGCCCGAATGGTTTCATTCATACCTACGGGGTTTTTGGATAATAAAATCCGCACATGCTTGCCTTCCACATTTAATTCTTCAGCTCGCCCAAAAGCAGCCCGGAAATTTCTAATTGTGTCATAAATAGCAGCAGTATCAATGCCAATTTCCTTTGCCACTAACCCTGCAGCTAAGGTGTTGTATTTGTTGTAAACTCCAATTAGAATTTGAGGCCAATGGCGGCTATCGAATGCAGGCTGACTCTTGCTAAATCCGCAGCTAGGACAGTGAAAATCCCCCAGATGAGAGAGATAAACCCCTCGATAGTCCAGTGGATGCCCGCAGCTAGGACAGTAAATTGAGTCTACAGCATGGGGAATTTCGTCCAGATAGAGTTCGGATTCACTCAAACCAAAGAATAACACCCTTTGGGGCAGTTGTTGTCCTAAATGTGAGAGTGTGGGATCATCGGCGTTGAGAATCACCACCGTGTCTTTTGGCAGGGGAGCGATGGCTTTTTGCCAACGCTGGCTAATGGTATCCACTTCCCCATAGCGATCTAATTGGTCGCGAAACAGATTCAAGGCTAGGATAAACTGAGGCTGAAAGTCCCGTAAAACCAGGGGCAATATATTTTCATCTACCTCCAGAATGGCGTAATCAGCATTTAGCTGACCAATCAGGTTAGTATTTGCCAGCAGTGCCGTAATCAACCCATTAATCAAGTTCGCCCCCGTGGCATTATGAGCTACCCGCCATCCCTGACTTTCGAGAATCGTGCGCAGTAGCAGAGATGTGGTGGTTTTGCCATTAGTGCCAACAATGAGAATTACACCCTTAGTCACCTGTTCAGATAACAGAGATAATAGCCGGGGGTGAAGGTGGTGGGCAATTTCCCCGGGTAAAACACTAGCAGCCCCTAGACGTAACCAGCGCACCAAAGCGGTTACTGTCTTCGCCACCCCAACTGCCAAGCTCAAATGAAATCTATCTAACAGTTGCATCTTTCTACTCCTCTCACCTTAATTATCTTCGAACAGGGAACAGGGAACAGGGAACGGGGAACGGGGAGCAGGGGGAGCAGGGGGAGCAGGGGGAGCGGGAAGCTCTCGGGTGCAGTTTCAACTCTTTACCAATGTCAAGCTCAAAACTCACGGTGAGCTTATTTTCACAGGTGAATCTGAGTTATCGAGCTGCAAACCATTGTTAGAGAAGGGGTTCAGAGAACATAGATCAGGTTGAGCGTCGGTTAAATTCCAGGTAGCGATCGCCGTAGGCGCACCTAGGCTAACGCCCCTGCTCCGCAGCTCGGTGACCACCAGTTCAATTTCCCAGAAGCCTTATTAATTCGTTGGCAGTTTATTGTGTTCAAGTGAAACATTAGATTTTTGCTTCCCCTGCCTCAAGAGCTTCCCCTGCTTCCCCTGTCTCCCCTGCTTCCCTGCCTCAAGAGCTCTCTTCACCACGATCCCACTTTTTCATGTTGCTCCCGAACGTGACTACTATAGCAGTCCTATAAAGAGTTGTGAATCAAAACGCTACTCAAAAGGGAACTTCGGATCAGGGGACAGGGGATAAGGGTTATGGTCGTTTGATCTAGGTTTGGAAATGCTGAAAGCCTTAATCCAAAATACTTTAGACTCCGTTGCTGCTGACGCAGATGACTTTTGACTTTTGACTTCCGCGCAGCGGCACTACCTGCTTGGCTCTTTCTTTGTCCTGGGGAAATCTTATCATAAATTTGCTACCTGGCAAAAAAAACGCTCGCTATCGCTTGCTAATAAGGGAAAAAAGAAAAAAAGAAAAGAGGATAAAGGGTAAGAGGGGAAAAGGGAAGAGGGTTATTGAGTTCTCCCGGAACCGCAGACTACACGAAAACCGAGATTGAGGCTGCGGCCGACGCGCCAATAACCGATGACGCGGTACGCGGAACGGCAGTCTTGAGGCTGCCACCTCCAGGAACCACCCCGCACTGGAGAATAATCCTCATTCCCATCAAGCCAAACACTGCCATCGGTAGGCGCACCGTCATAGTTATCATGGCAATCATCCGCGCACCATTCATCTACATTCCCGTGGAGATCGTATAATCCAAAGCCATTGGGGGGAAATTGACCCACCGGGGTTGTTTCTCCTCTATCTTCCCCTGAAGATTCATTAGCATAGGTATTTGAGGCACGATAGTTAGCTAATTCCCCTGTAATGGTTTCCCCAAAGTAGAAGGGGGTGGAAGTGCCAGCTCGACAAGCATATTCCCACTCGGCTTCTGATGGCAGTCTATATTCTCTTTCTGTGGCATTTGACAACCTTTTACAGAATTCCACTGCCTCATACCAATTTACTTGTTCTACTGGTCTGGAATCTCCTTTGAAGTGTGAGGGATCTAATTCCAGGTCAATGTCTACTTTGGGCAAGGAGGCGATCGCTCTCCATTGCCCCTGCGTCACTGGATATTTCCCCATGAAGAAGGGTTCTACGGTTACTTGATGTTGGGGACGTTCATCGTTGTAGCTATCTTTCTCCTCCTCTGGTGACCCCATTAAGAAAGTTCCCCCTCTGATATACACCATTTCTATATTGATGCCCTTGCCCAGTTGTTCAGAGAAGTAACCAGCTTGTCGCCTTTCTCGTTTGATTATCTCCCCAGAGTCGTTTACCTTGACCGTCTCGAATTCAAAGACTTCTAAGGCTCCTTCTTTTTCAAAGTCAGGTATTCCTGTGGCGTCTCCTAATTTCTCAATAGCCCATTTTTCCCATTCTTCAATGGCATTAGGTATTTTCGCTCTTACTGCTGCTGCGTAGATTAACGCCCTTAAATCCGGTCTTTTTATAACTTGTGCGATTCTTAACCCCCATTCATATAGGTGTTTGTCCCCTATGCCTGCCTGAAAGTCTAATAGCTTTCTCAGGCTTTTGGCTGCTTGGCTGTTGTTTCTGGGACTAGCTTGACATCTGGCTGTTATTAGTTCTATTTCTAGAGCTTCTGTTTCTGTTTTTGGGGTTAATTCTGCCAAGATTGCTAGGGGTTGATATCTCTGCTTCAGGGAATCTGCTCTGATCCACGCGGCTCTTAGGGGTTCTCCTCCTTGATGCCAACACTCTACTGCTGCATCCGGTTGGTCCGCCTTGAGGTAACATTGGGCTGCTTTTGACAAATCTTGCTCTTTCTCATAGAACTGTGCCGCTTTTGACCAGGTTTCTTGTTGTTCATAACAATGGGCTGCTTGGCTATATTTTCCTAGCCTTGCCCACACTCGACCTGCTTCATCTAACCATCCTGCTTTGATATAGCATTGGGCGGCTTTTTCTAGGAGTTCTTTGGAGTCGGGTTTATTTGGGGGAGTATTCACGGTTAGCTATCTCAGTGTCATTAAAGAGCAAATAAAGGATAAAAGAGTCAAAATTTTCAAAGTGTAAAGAGTAAGAGGGGAAAAGGGAAAAGGGTTATTGAGTTCTCCCGGAACCGCAGACTACACGAAAACCGTAATCGCTGACGCGGCCGTCGCGCCAAATAATGCTGACGCGGAACGCGGAACGGCAGTCCTTAGGCTTGTCGTACCAGGAACCGCCCCGCACTGGAGAAAGCTCCTCATCCCCATCAAGCCAAACACTGCCATCAGTAGGCGCACCTTGGTAATTCTCATGCCACTCATCTGCGCACCATTCATCTACATTCCCGTGGAGATCGTATAATCCAAAGCTATTGGGGGGGAATTGACCCACCGGGGTTGTTTCTCCTCTAGATTCTCCTGAAGGTTCATTAGCATAGGTATTTGAGGCATCATAATTGGCTAATTCTCCTGTCATGGTTTCCCCAAAGTAGAAGGGGGTGGAAGTTCCAGCTCGACAAGCGTATTCCCACTCGGCTTCTGATGGGAGTCTATAGTCTCTTTCTGTGGCTTTTGACAACCTTTTACAGAATTCCACTGCCTCATACCAATTTACTCGTTCTACTGGTCGGGAATCTCCTTTGAATCTTGAGGGGTCTAATTCCAGGTCAATGTCTACTTTGGGCAAAGAGGCGATCGCCTTCCATTGCCCTTGCGTCACTGGATATTTCCCCATAAAGAAGGGTTCTATGGTTACTTGATGTTGGGGACTTTCTCTGTTCTGGTGACCCTTCTCGTCTTCTGGTGACCCCATTAAGAAGGTTCCCCCTCTGATATACACCATTTCTATATTGATGCCCTTGCCCAGTTGTTCTGTAAAGTAACGCCCTTGTTGCCATTCTCGGTTGATTATCTTCCCAGAGTCGTTTACCTTCACTGTCTCGAAACAAAAGGATTCCAATTCTTCTGGTAATGGTATTCCTGTTGCGTCTCCTAATTTCTCAATTGCCCATTTTTCCCATTCTTCAATGGCATTAGGGATTTTCGCTCTTACTGCTGCTGCGTAGATTAAAGCCCTTAAATCTGGTCTGTTTATAACTTGTGCGATTCTTAATCCCCATTCATATAGGTGTTTGTCCCCTATACTTACCTGAAAGTCTAATAGCTTCCTCAGGCTTTTGGCTGCTTGGCTCTTTTTACGTCGGCTGGCTTCACAACGAGCTGTAATTAGTTCGATTTCTATTTCTTGTGTTGGTGTTTGTGGCGTTAATTGTGCCAACACTAATTGAGTTTGATATATTTGCTTGAGCTTATCTGCTTTTATCCATGCTGCTTTTAGGGGTTCTCCTCCTTGGAACCAACAATCTGCTGCTGCTTCTGGTTGCTTAGCTAGCAGGTAACATCGGGCTGCATCACCCCATTCGGAGGCTTGTATATAACAATGGGCGGCCTTTTCCCAGTTTTCGGGTTGTTCGTAGCATTTTGCGGCTTGCGTATATTCTTCTAGGGTTGCCCATACTCGTCCAGCTTCTTCTAACCATCCCGCTTTTTCGTAACAATGGGCGGCTTTTTGGAGAAGTTCTTTGGCATTAGTTGAGTTTTGGGGATTACTCATTGTGTTTTTCCTTGTTATATCCTGTTGGTGACATTATTACTGCTATTTCTCCAACTCAAACCACTTCAAACCATCCTGGGTTCTTACCGCCAGGATCTCCTGAGTCGGAATTCCCAATCTTGAAAGAGTCAGATGGTCTGGGACTTTATCTAGTTCAAGGGTTGTCCTCGGTCGCAAAGGTTTTTGACACTGGGGACATATGTCAATAGATGGCAAACCCCACCGAGTTTCTCCAAAGCCACAATGAGAACATTCAACACTCTGTTGCACTGGTTCCCAGGCAAGGGGCACTGCCAATTCTGGAAGGGTATTTCGTAATTTTAGCATTGTATCCTGAGAACCCACACCTATTTTCGTTACCGAGTCAATGAACATATGTAGGGGACAATCTGGATCTCGTTTTTGTTGGATGACCACTGTTGTTCCCCGCGATCCGTCGATGTTCAAGATCCCAGAGGGACAAAGCATCCCCATCAAAAAACGAACAGCGATCGTCCCCATCCATGTCCCCACCAAAGCAGATGATGGAATGGCTGAACCAGTAGGACTTTCCTCTCTTGTATCCAGACAACTCCAAGGAACATCAGCAACGCTACGATCTTCTGCACTGAGACTACATCCATAGCAAGGACCCTCCCGAGCAAGATAAGGTCGGACTTCTCCGCCCCAGGGATGAGTTCCCCCATCAATATAAGGAACCTGAACTAACTGACAGCGACCTGTAAGTTGTAAGCGAGCCGATCGACTATCTAAACAACTAAGAACAAGGGAGGCATCTCGAAGCTCTGCTAACCCCACCCCATGAACCAATTGCTGAGGTCGCACCTCAATACTAAGTCCAGGATTTAATTCCAGTAAAGCAGTAGCTGCCGCTTCAACCTTGAGGCGACCAATATCTGACTGACGAAATAAAATGGTTCGACTTAGGTTAGATTCTTCTATTCGATCTGGATCGCAAAGAATCAACTTGCCAACCCCTGACATAGCCAAAATTCTAGCAACTTCGTTTCCTAAAGCCCCCATCCCAAAGATAACCACAGTCGCCTCGGCCAAGTTTTGTTGATTCCAACCTGGAATGAGGTGATGTCGAGCATAACGATTACTCATCTAGTTTTCGTGAGGTTACAGGACAATAGAGTTGACCGTTAGCCGCTGGATTCCAAGCATCAAAGCAATGGAGACCATGAATTAGATCCCGATGAACAGCTATCTTACACAGAGGTTTATGGGGACTACAAGGACAAATAACAACGTGGTCATTCAGCCGCAAACTATGACCGCACACGGCACAAGTATGGCGTTGAAAACCAGCCAAAGGTGGAGCAAGAAGTTCGTGAGTCGCCTCCAGTCTCACAATAGGGATATCTTTAGGTGGAGGCCAAGCAGCATCCAATCCAGCGAAAAAAGCTGAAGTCTCTTGGCCGGGGTCTAATGCAGTAACATTGCCTTGAGCGCAAGGCAGCAAAGCACTATTGTGGCGAACAGATTTATCTTCAGCAATCTCGACTTCATCACCCAACCGAAAAGTATGAGAACATACTGGGCACCGCTGATGTAACCAGTAGGAATTCAAGGTCGTTGTCCCTTGTCCTCCCAGAGCGATCGCGTCATTATTGGTTGGATCTATGGCAACCGCAACACCATGGTCAAAGATAGTCCGCAGGTTAAGTAGAATTTCAGATTTTTCAGTCATAGCAGGACCAAGCTAAAGTCAAACGCAGGCCAAATAATGACTCTACTCGATTAAGGGCACAGCGACCTAGCCACAAAGCATTCGTTCGATCTCATCTGCACCTAATTGAGTCAGTAGTTCCTCTACAAGGTGAGCATACATACTATCCCCTAAAATCTCAACTCCTTGATCAGTCAGCTCAATTCGTACACGGATTTTTTGTTGTTCAGGAGAATCCAGATAATCTTCTTCTGTAATCAGATCGGGTAGATGAGGCACAAAGCGTGTCTTAGGACGAAGATTAGAGCCTGAGTTATCCATGATTTTAGCTTTGCTCCTTTTGCTGTTGTTTTTTGATTTAAGCATCAATTTCTAGAGCGCCGGTCGAGTAATCAAATTTTCTTGTAGGGGCGAAGCATTTGGGGGACAAGTGAGAGCTGAAACCCTTATTTTTATGTCCAAATGCAACGCCGGAGTAATATGGAAAGAGTATTTAATGGACCGGCGCTCTAGATCTTCGTTGAATCGGAGTCGATTGCCGAACGGATCGATAACCTCCATAAGTTTGGCTTTCCAAGGAGCCATCTCAATGGCTGGACGCAGGTACTTATAGCCTTGGGACGCGAGCTCCTCATAAAACCGCTCAAGCTGAGTCGTCTGATATCAAGTTCGGATAATCACTTATAAAAAATGTTGGGTTTCACTCTCGTTCAACCCAACCTACTTTTTTATAACTAATTTATCGAACATGATATGACTCACCGTTCGCTCAAATTTCTTAGCTCTTCAGAATTATAATAACGAAAAGGCTGGCTGCATAAGGATTTGAGAAGATATAGAGGGGGATAAGCCAGAGGAAATTGAGAGAAGGCGGTCTCGCGGAGCGAGTGTCTACGGCAGCGCTAACTAAGATCTTTCAAACTCTTATAACTTCGTTGGCAAAGCGGTCGGCTGAAATTTTCCCTCTGTCTCCTCTCAAATTTCTGAAAGCCTTGTACAGAGTGTTGTTTGCCTCATTTATTAAGCAACTCAATTTTAAAATGAGCGAACGGTGAGTCTGTAGGGTCGGATCAAATTTTTCTTTGATTGGTTTATTTCTTCGATGGCTCAGGGCAGATTTGAACTGCCGACCTTGGGCTTATGAGTCCCCTGCTCTGACCAACTGAGCTACTGAGCCTTTTTTTCCAATGTCTTTCATTATATAACAAACACGGCTAAAAAAATCAACTTGCTTAGGCAATTGGCGATCGTTCCCTCTGGTATTTCTCAATAAACCTGTCAATACTAGATGTTGCCTCCTGCTTCTTCCTCTTTCTCTTCCTCCTGCCCGGAAGCGGACTGCCTTCTGCCTCAAAACCAAGCCAGGTAAGGAATCTTACATCGAACTCAGGTGATCGGGTTAGAGGGGGGAGGCTTTCAAGGGTAGGTTTTTTGCATTTATGGTTGAGACGAGCAGGGGGAGCAGGGGGAGCAGGGGGAGCCTGACAAGGGTAGGTTTTTTACAAAGGTTCTCGGTGAGGGTGAGACAAGGGAGATTAGAAGACAGGTAGACTCCGAAGATAATACAAACGAAACGAAAAATGGTGTTTTCTTCGATTATTGTAATACTTGTAACCGAACTATTCTTGTACGGTCTTCCTCCCTTGTCTACTTTCCCTCCTTGTCTTCCCCCTCTCACCTCCACCAACATTTAATTGTAAAAAGCCTACCCTTATAAGGGGGGGAGGGGGGAGAACATTAACTCCCCCTAATCACTGTCGAGATTAATTAAGTGGTTTGTGACAAATCGGTGTCGGGAGGATGTCACGGCCTTTGTTTAGGCAAATAAGCCATTGGATTAACCGCGCCCCGTCCTGCGGGATGCACCTCAAAGTGTAAGTGAGGCCCAGTACTATATCCCGTGCTGCCCATCTCGGCAATTTGTTGACCCTGGTCAACCCTTTGACCCCGGCGTACCAGGATCCGGCTGTTGTGGGCATACAGAGTCAGGCTGCCATCAGGATGCTTAACTTTCACCAAGTTGCCGTAGCCACCGGAATTCCAGCCAGCAGAAACGACCTCGCCAGGAGCCGCTGATATAATTGGAGTGCCAATTGGACCAGCGATATCAACTCCCTTGTGCATCCTGCCCCAACGCCTGCCATAGCCAGAAGTTATGACCCCCTTAGTGGGCCAAATATAACCATTGAACCGAGCCGGACTATGGGGCAGATATTGATCCGGTGACGACAGGGGTGGTAGTTCAGGACCTACCGTTTCTCCCACTGGTGTCCGCAGCATCTGGTTATAGTTTTCTACTTCTATGGGAGCAGTGCCAATCAATCCCTGCCGGAACCTAGAAGAAGCACGAGCAGGCGTCCTTGAACGTCGCAGTACTGGCAACAGAGGTTGCCGTTGCTTCTGGGACTGAACCGAAGGCTGATTGAATCTGAGCTCCGGATTGATTTGTCTTTGAAGGCGATCTTTTTCCCACTCAGGATTGAGAGGTTGAAAGGGGACAGAGACAGGGTTGTTTAATTCAGGAGTAACTGGCTCTATAGCAATAATTGTCGCTTCTTGACTTATTTCCCTCCGATTTGGGTACTCCTGCTGTAGTCTCACGATATCTTCCCTCAATTTTACCAAATGGGAATTGGTTTGAGACTGGACTTGAGTTTCTATGGGCTGATTTTGCCTACTGAAAACCTGGGACTGCTTATCAGACCTTACACTCTCGACGGCGGGAATCAAGATCTGGGTTTGACGACCATTCCCAGCCAATTGAGTGCCTGGAATTATCAACTCCTGATTAACTTTAATCAGGTTGGGATTGCGAATGTTATTTGCCTGCGCCAGTTCTGAACGAGACATCCCGTAGCGACGAGCGATACTATTGAGGGTATCTCCAGGTTTGACTCGATAAACTTGATTGGCGGGAGGAGTCAAGACTGTTGGTTGAGGCAAGTCTAGCTGCGGTAGCGCTTGAGTCACTTTGGTCTGTTGGATTTCGACAATTGGCTCTGGTGCTTGCTTACTTGCCTGTTGCTCGGAGTTCGGAAAAGCCACAGTTTCCCTTAAGGGGATAAGAATCGGCACCGGGCTTTTGAAATCAGCCGCTTGCAGTCTTTCTGGAGTGGGAGAAGCAGCAGTCTCCGATGAAAGCACAGGAATATATACCTGAGTCTTGGCATCAGCCGCCTGAAGTCTTTCTGGGGTGGGAGAAGCTACAGTCTCCGGTAAAGGTACAGGAATCTCTATCGAATTTGTCCCATTGACTTCTGGGTACGACGCTGTTATTTGCGGCAGCTTAGCTGATCTTGCCTCTGGTGAGAGAGGTGACAACGGTTGGGTAACCGCTGACCCTGACCTTGGCACTACAGCGACATCAGACTTATTATTGGACTCCTCAGACCACAACTCCGCCACACTATTTCTTAAGCGCTTTCGCTTTTCTTTTAAAATGTTGACAGCATTGTTTTGTCGCAGTTGCAAAAGATTATCGATCTGGCCAGGAATCGTGACCGATTCACCCACGGCCAATTGTCCTGATGGCGATACCAGGGCAGAAGACTGCAATTGGTTTTGCTCTAGACCATGAGGTTTTTCGACAGTCTCATCTGCTTTGACCTCGTGAACGGCATCGTTCACTGGAGGAATTTTTAGCGTCTGTCCCACTAAGAGACTCGCTTTGGGTTCGATTTTGTTAGAAGCCGCGATCGCTTCCGGCTCTATTTTGTAATTTTGTGAGAGATTCCAAAGCGTCTCTCCTTTTTTCACCTTATGTTTGATCACAGGTGGAGCAGGTTCAACAACTTTTGAAGCTGGTGACTCTGCCACAGGTGCAGCGGGGTTGACCGCCACTTCTGGTTGAGGCGAACTTTTAGCAGCTTTTGCTTTAGAGGAAAAGCTTGTGAGGATGGGTTCCGGGGGAACGGGTTCACCTGCCATAGCTTTATCGTCTTGGCTCGGCAGCAACATGCCAGTTGCGCCCATTGAGATTGCCAATCCAATCATGGCAGCAGATGTGCGAGCCCTACGATGTCCTTCCTTTGACCCTGTTGCGCCTTCGGGATCTTTTGCCCCTAGCTTCGCTGACGCCGATGAGGAGTCTGCTGGACAGGAGAGAACAGGTTTGACTTTCTGCATAAATGCGTCTTTCAAGAACAACCTCCTAGTGTGTAATGAGCGCTTAACTGTCTTGTGAGTACTTGTTTATGAGGTAACCAGGAGCACTAACTGCCGATATCCTCAAAGATATCTAGGCAAGATTAACCTGGTTTTTCAATTTAGACAAGTCCCCTTGGATGAGACGACTTTAATTGCAAGATTGTTTCCTTCTCAGGGAGAGGGAAATCCATTGATTTTCCTTAATACACATGTCAGCTATTTTGTCAACTTTTATTCCGGAGACACCAGAGATGGTGAAAATGCTATACATCAGGCTCAAACTGTAGTAATGACGATAACGTTGATGGGGAAGTGGTCAAATTGTTGATTCCCTGAGAAAATAATAGAAGCACAGTTAAGCTGACCCTCCTTAGGGTTTTAGCTGTGACAAATAGGTCTGTCCCCTGACTGGTAGTCAGGAGATAGATATATAGACCTTGCTTTCTGACTGGTACTCAGGAAGCAATTGGGTCAAGACGAATCGTTTGGCAACAGCGTCAGTGAGATAGTGAGTCGGCTGGCGCTTTTCTTTGGACAATATTACCTTTTTGAACACACCCCACCTCAAACAAAGATTATAGTGGGGACTGCCCTCGACATTTTGTTCAAAAGTAACCTCCTAGTGTGTAACGAGTGCTTAACTGTCTTGTGAGTGTTTTGTTTATGATTATTCTTTCCCAATCAATGAGTCAATTCATTTTTTTCTCTCCCCGGAAGTACTAACTGCCAATATTCTCAAAGATGTCTAGGTAAGATTAACCTGATTTTTCAATTTAGACAAGTCTCCATTGGTGAGCAAGGATTTTTAGCTTGACCACTTTAACTGTTTTAAGCCGTGATTTTATAGACGACCTTAATCCAAGGGCGTTTCCTCAAGCTGCACCGTGGTTGATAAAGTATATCAGTCAGCTTCCCTTGATTGTCCTGTTTTTGTTATAAAAATTTCTTATCATAGACTTTGGTTGTTGTAGTTTTTTAATGAACTTATATAAGTAGTCGGACATAAATAAACAAGACTATGTTAAGAACTGTAAAGAGCTTCAATCCCTTGCTGTTCCCTGTTCCCCGTTCCCTGTTCCCTTGTCTCCACAGTTAACTTTACTTTTGCACGACTACTTATCTATATGTAAATAAAGTAGAGGCCAGCAGAGGTAGTCAACTAATTTAGCTTGACCGCTTTAACTGTTTTAAGGGGTGATTTTATAGACGACCTTAATCCAAGGGCGTTTCCTCAAGCTGTACCGTGGTTGATAAAGTATATCAGTCAGCTTCCCTTGACTATCCTGTTTTCTTATAAAATGAACTTATATATCTATTATGTAAAGTAAAGGCGAGCAGAGGTAGTCAACTAATTTGAGTACAGGATTTAACTGAGGTAACCAAGTTGACGCCGTGCTTCAAATAAACCGACAGCAGCACTGACGGAAAGATTCAAGCTGCGGACTTTTGCCTGAGTCATGGGAATATAAACAGTGGCGTCACAGGCTTCGAGGACTGCTCCTGGCAAACCAGTGGTTTCGCTGCCAAATAGCAGCCAGTCATCAGCTTGAAATTGCCACTGCACATAACTACAGCTGCCAGAGACGCTGAAACCAATTAACCTTCCACCTATTTGCTGATGGATTGCCTGAAAATCTTTTAAGCTGCTATGGCAGTGCAAATCAACATGGGGCCAGTAATCTAAACCAGCTCGTTTTAGGTGGCGATCGCTAATCTCAAACCCTAGGGGGCCGACTAAATGCAACTCTGTTCCCGTTGCAGCACAAGTTCGGGCAATATTTCCCGTATTTGGGGGAATTTGCGGTTGAATTAAAACAACCCTAAACATGAAACGCTTCTCGGTAAACGCAGTGGGGGCACGGCATATTTTAATTGTGGATCAAACCATTGCCTTCTCAAGCAACCAGAAGCTGCTCGCACAACTTGTCCTCTAGTTCTTGCTCCTGTTGCTCTACTGTTTGAATCGCCTGAGTGATAATCTGGCGAATATCGAGACCGGTTTCATACAGTTTCAACCACTGCTGGGCAAGATTGCCTTCCCGAAGAATCTTTTTCACCGGTGAGAGAAAACAACTAAAGCCCCGCTTTTTCGCCACTGGCAAGACTTGTTGATAAAGTTCCTCAATCCAATCTCTGGCGAGAATTTTTCTGCCATCCTGCCAGTGCTGTAATTCAGCATCGAGACTGTGACGTGCAGCAGCTTCTTCGTTGGCATCGGTGATGGCAATAAGCTCTTCTGAGCGATTAGTCGCAGGTAGATAACTGAGTTTTAACGGATCGAGGTTGGGGTCATCAAGTAGTTGGATAAGACGGGCTTCTAGCAACGCCGTCACTGCTAGCAAAGGAATCGGATTGACGATTAGGTCGCAGATTCTCAGTTCTAGGCGGTTTAGATTGTAGGGGCGGCGATCGCCATTTGGCCGCACAGATGTCCAGAGATGGCGGACATTTTTCATGGTTCGGGCGGCTAGCTGAGCTTCTGTCCAGCGGATAAAGTGGGCATGGTTTTCAAATAAGGGGACATGGGCTGGAGTTTTCGGGAAAACACCCCAACGGGTGGAGTGATAGCCAGTGGTGCGTCCATCTAGAAAGGGAGAGGAGGCACTGAGGGCGAGGTAGAGGGGAGCTTCTACTGCAATGAGGCGACAAGCCCGCATGAGTTGCTCTGGATCGCTAATACCAACGTTGATGTGGACGCTGGCGGTGACAACGTTGGTGCCGTAGGTTTCCTCTATGTAGGCGTGGTAGGGATTATTGGGATCAGAACGGTAGAAGCGATCGCTCCCTCCCAAAGACAAGGTACTGCCGGGAATCAGGGTATAATTCCCGAAACGTTGCAAATAACCTCTGAGCTGCTGTCTGGGTCGTAGTAGGGCACACAGGAGGCGATCGTAGCAACAAAGGGGCGCGGTGGTATATTCGACGTTCCGGCTGTCTGGCTCCCGCACGAATCCGTCTAAGTCTCTGACAATTCGGTTTGAGAAACCAACGATATCGCCTTGGGGCGTGCCAGTGTACATTTCAATTTCAAAGCCTTTAGATAGCAGCACAATTTCTCCTCAGTAGCTGGCTCGTACAACCCGGGGACTGCCCAAGCTTCTCAAAGCATACACAACTCTCTCTACCAGTAGTTTGCCATCAAAGATCCCGCAAGGGTACTGCGACCATAGACACATCGGATACAATCAAGTGTCACCTTTAGGATATAATAACCAACTTGTGTCAGATAAGTCAAAATAAATATTCAGCAGTAGATGTCAACCCAATTAATATCTCGTGTGTCTAGTGAACAAAGCTCTGTTGAGTCTTCATCCTCAGATAGAAGTCTCTCGGCGATCGCCAGCGACGATCCACGCATCAAGAAATTAATGAAGTCTTATCAAGCCGATCAGCAAGTAAAGTATCTCCATTTGCAAGCAGAAATTGACGTCCTCTTGCAGGAGTTGCAAACTCTCAAACAACAACGGCTAAGAGCAACAGTCTCTAAGACGGGTGAAAAGTAGCGCTCACATAGGCTTTGCTGATTAATTGCCTCACAATATCCTAATTGGGAGCCAACAAGTAACTATGACCATACATCCTAGACTACAGAAAGCGTTTGAGCAACAGAAAGCCCTCAAAGTAATCAGCGGCTTGAATAACTTCGACAGTTCGCGAGTGACAGCAATTGTTAAAGCAGCTGAGGCAGGGGGTGCGACTTTTGTTGATATTGCTGCCGATCCTGCTTTGGTGCGGAGTGTCCGTCAGCTAATCAGTTTACCAATCTGTGTTTCGGCGGTAGACCCCGAACTCTTTGTCAGTGCGGTTGAAGCCGGTGCCGATTTGATTGAAATTGGAAACTTCGATAGTTTTTATGCCCAGGGACGCCGCTTCGAGGGGACAGAAGTGTTAGCTTTGACGCAAAAGACGCGATCGCTCTTGCCGGAGATTACTCTCTCTGTGACTGTCCCCCATATCCTTGCTCTAGATGAACAAGTCCAGCTAGCAGAAGCCCTTGTCAAAGCTGGTGCTGACATCATCCAAACTGAAGGTGGCACTAGCAGCACCCCAGTGCATGCTGGAACTCTGGGACTAATTGAGAAAGCAGCCCCCACGTTAGCGGCAGCTTATAGCATTTCTCGTGCTGTATCTGTACCAGTGCTGTGTGCTTCCGGTTTGTCCAGTGTGACGGTACCAATGGCGATCGCTGCCGGTGCTTCTGGTGTAGGGGTTGGTTCCGCTATCAACCAACTGGATAGCGAAGTGGCAATGGTAGCAGTAGTTCGCAGCCTAGTTGAAGCCTTAGCAACCTTAAGCCGTCCGGGTGTTACTGCTTGAACGGTAATGGGAAATTTTCCAATTACCTTGTAGGGGCACGGCATCATTAACATGGTGTGATAAATCGAGATATCTATATCGCCGTGTCCCTTTCAAGAAACTGGTGATACCAAATCCGCTTTGATAGTCAAACCTTTCACAGATACTCCAGCCTTGATATAGAAACAGAATCGATTATTCCCAATTTTGATAATGCAACAGATTCAAGTGTCAGAATTAAATCTCAACCATTAGAATCAGAATTTGAAAAAGAAACAGAACATTTTGATAGCGTTACTTATTCAAGTACTCAGATTTCCGAGCTAGTTAAGGCAATAGAACTGGCTAAAAAGCTTTATTTTCTGGACAAATATTAATTTTTATTAAGTTTATTTAAGTTTTCTGTTGACCGACGACAATTAGTAATCGCCCTTTAAGTCTCGATACATACAAAGAGTAATATGAATTTAGGGTAGTTCTAATTAGTTGTTTTGTCAAACTGAGGTATTAAATATGTTAAGTAAACGGCCAGGTGGGGAATTAAGTACCCGTCCCCTTCATTTCATCTGGATTTGCGACTGCTCTGGCTCCATGTCAGTCAATGGGAAAATCCAGGCGTTAAACAATGCTATTCGACAGACGCTTCCCCTCATGCAGAAGGCAGCGGAGGACAACGTGAATGCTAAGGTATTCGTCCGCGCCCTTAAGTTCTCTGATGGGGCCCAGTGGCATATTTCCCAGCAAACACCTGTGGAAGATTTTCAGTGGCAGGATTTGAATGCTGATGGAGTGACAGACATGGGCAAAGCCCTCTCTATGGTAGCCGAGCAGCTAAAGATGCCGCCGATGACAGATCGCGCCCTGCCACCTGTTTTGGTCTTGATTTCCGACGGTCAGCCCACTGATGATTTTAACAGCGGTCTTAGGCAACTGATGGAGCAGCCCTGGGGCAAAAAAGCGGTTCGAGTAGCCATAGCTGTGGGGCAAGATGCAGATTATGAGGTGTTGCAGAAATTCATCGGCAACCCAGAGTTGAAGCCCCTCCCAGCTAACAATCCCGACCAGTTAATCAATCGGATTAAGTGGGCTTCTACTGCTGTGCTGAAGTCGGTCTCTTCGCCAACAAGTCAATCTAAAGATTCTATTTCAGGCGGGATGAACGTACCGATTCCCACTCCGGTGTCTGACGGAGCTGATATTTACAGTGATGACGACGTATGGTAGGGAGACAAGTCAATGACTGTGGAAAAAAAAGGACACACTCAATGGCTGTGCCTGGGCAAATCCATCAGGGGGGCTTTCCATGAACGAAGTGGGTTGCCCAATCAGGATGCCATCTCTTGGTGGACTAAAAAAGCAGAATCTCCCCTTCTGGGAGAAGGACCGCCACTGATTTTGGCGGTATCGGATGGGCATGGCAGCAAAAAAAATTTTCGCAGCGATGTGGGTTCCCAAAAAGCTGTGGTAGTAGCAACCAGAGTAATTAGAGACTTCTTTTTAGAGGGCGAATCTGACCAGATAAAACTTTCCACCATCAAAGATAAGGCTCAGAATCTGTTACCCCAAAGACTCGCTCATGAGTGGAAACAATCTGTCGAGCAAGACTGGGAAAGGAACCCAATAACAGAGGAAGAATGGGAGCGAGTTTTGCAGGAGAGAGGAGCCACCGCACGGCAAGCTATTGAGGAAAATCCTTCTATTGCTTACGGAGCGACTCTCTTAGCAGTTTTAGTCACGAACTGTTTCATTCTCTACCTTCAGCTTGGTGATGGCGATATTCTCTGTGTGGATTCCAGTGGAAAGACAACTCGACCTCTAGAGCGAGACCCCAGACTAATTGCTAACGAGACTACCTCACTCTGTGCGACTAATGCTTGGCAAGAGTTTCGGGTTGGTCTAGTGGCGTATCAGAAATCGCCAACTGCAACGATACCTGCTTTAATCTTGGTTGCAACTGATGGCTATGCCAATTCTTATGTTTCAGAGGAGGAATTTATCAAAATTGGTCGAGATTATTACGATATGACCAACTTTAAGGGGATTGAATATGTAGCACAAAGATTAGAAGAATTTCTCAAAGAAACCTCACTTTATGGAAGTGGAGATGACATTACACTCGGTCTTGCTAAACGAGTTGAGAAGAAGGTTCTGGACGATATAACTAAATAAATTGGGTGCGATAAAACAGCCTATTAATATTTTTTCTTAGTGTTGAATTAGATGCAAAATAAAGTTGAGAGCTTGGACAGAGGAAGAAATCTATGAACGACATACCACGACAAAAGCTGCAAGAACTAATTGCAACCTATAGTCACTCCTTGTGCGATGAACCTCAACGATGTGAAGCTCTTCTGCGAGATTTCTGTGGTCAATATCGGAGAGAAATCTCTGTATTGATCGGTGCTCTCAAAGAAGGAGTGGTTAAAGACTTGATAACATCTTTGGGCTCGATAACATCCCCAAGCACTATTCCACAGGCTATCCTTCTGGCACGGCTGACTAAGCGGTTAAAGGACAATCTTGCACTCACCGAAGAGGCTGCCGACTGGGGAGTGCAATCGTGGGCACTGGCATTAGGAGTAATCTCAAGCACGGAGGCTCTTGGACGACATATTCATGAGGTTTCCCCACCGGAAAAACCTAGTCAGCTACTGCCATTAGTAGAAACAGTTTACCGATTCACCGATCAGACGGTTCCTTTGAGAGATTTGAAGCTAAACTTTAAGAAAACTTTCGCGGATACACCTCCAGAACCATTTTGGTACAAGCAGGAAACAGAACTTCTCAAGGAGTATATAGCAAAAACTGACGCCAAGCCTATATTATTAACAGGTTATGGAAGTTTCGGAGGAACTTATCTAGCAGAATGGGCTATTAAAAAAGCAGCTAATGAATTATCAGAGCAGATGGGAGTTCCTGAGGAAACAGTTGTCATTCAAATCACAGCAGATCTTGTAGGGAGAGGTACTAAGGGATTGTGGGTTCAAATTGATCAGTGGATTATAGAGGTTTGGCATAGAAAATTATATCGAAAATTGAAGCAACGTTTTCATGATACTTTTCAACAATTACTCAATCACCCGATTTATGAGCTACAGAAAGTGATTGAAACTGACCAGTCATTTGGAATTGTAGTTCGTACGCCAAAGTTTGGAGCGAAAGTCAAGTTTCCTGTTGTTGAATTGCAAGGAGATATTGGAAGTATTGATGGAAGACACGAGCGCAAGTCGGAGCGCACTTACGAACCACGACCAAGGCAAGAGCAACTATTTAGACTGTTGCGGAATTTAGCGTATGCCTTGCCTTCAGAACCGGAAAATGGTCTAGCCAAATTTTTGAGCGGCATTCGAAATTCTGGAATACCATACCGCATCGTATTATTACTTGATAAAATTAATAAAATAAGCGATCTGAAATACTTGGATGAACTTTTTCAAATCAGAGGAGTGTTTCGAGTTATTTCAATTATTGACAAGTATAAATATAACCGGTGGACTATAGACGAGCAAGACAGACTCTTTCTCGAGAGAAATTTTGAGCTTGTTAAATGCCTCCCTATATGGGATGAAAGCATAGCCCAGAAGTTTTGTGAACACTACTTTGATCTAAGTAAAATAAGTAATGATAATTTGTTTCTTGATTTTAGTGATGGAATAAACTTTTTCTGTAATGGAGTGCCAGGAGAGTTTTTAAAGATTATTAATAAAATGCGCTTGCCACAGTATATAAATGAAAGCCAAGATGATCAAAAACAGCTGACTCTACCTAAAGACTGTGAGATGATAAAGCAATGCCAGTTGGCTGGAAAAATTGAGCGTCATCTTGCCAAAGAATGGGAGGTTATCATGGGAGATTTTCTTCCTACTTTATTCCCCAATGATATTATCAATGAACAGAAAGCTAGAGCGAGACGCTTTCTTAATTCACTATTAAAATCCTTCATAATGAAGAATGTCCACGAAATTACAAAAGAACAATTTCTTAACCTATTCCTGGAGGAATTCAATGTATTCCTGGAGGAATTCAATGTAGATTCGAGTATTCTAGAAAAGTTTTTGCCGGCTATATGTGACAGGCTTATATCCAGTTTGACCGAAGGAAAAATACTGGAAATTGTAGAGGCAAGAAAGCAAGATGAATGAAATTCTCCAACCTGGGCAGACAGTTCACGCGGAGTACTCTGGACTCCCCTGCACGGTAGAGCAATTCCTTGGCAGTGGCGGTCAAGGAGAAGTCTATCGAGCCAACTTAAACGCACAGCCAGTAGCCCTAAAGTGGTACTTCCCCCAATACCTCAGCCAAGACCCCAACATCCGCGACCGAATCGAAACCGCCATCTCGTACGGTCCTCCCAGTGACAGGTTCCTCTGGCCGATGGATCTTACCTCTGAGCCAGGAATTGAAAGCTTCGGCTACGTCATGCCGCTGCGAGAACCCCACTACAAGGGCATCATCGACCTTATGAAAGGGCGGATTGAGCCAACATTTCGTTCGCTGGCAACGGCGGGATTCGAGCTGGCGGATAGCTTTTTCCAACTACACGCCAAGGGATTTTGTTATCGAGACATTTCCTGGGGCAACGTTTTCTTCGATCCCGATAACGGCCACGTTTTAATCTGCGACAACGACAACGTGGACGTAGACAAAACACAAAGCAGTGGTGTATTGGGAACTCCCCGCTTTATGGCTCCAGAAATCGTGCGGGGTGAGAAAAAACCCAGTACCAAAACTGACTTGTTCTCCCTCGCCGTGTTGCTATTTTATATGCTGATGGTGCATCATCCTTTGGAAGGGAGGAAAGAAGCAGAGATCCATGCTTTCGACCTGCCGGCAATGACCAAACTCTACGGGACGGAACCGACCTTCATCTTTGACCCCAACGACGACTCCAATCGACCCGTTCCTGGCTATCAAGACAATGCCCTTATTTATTGGCAAATTTACCCCCAATTTCTGCAGGATCTTTTCATCAAGGCATTTACTGATGGACTGCAAGATCCCAATAGCCGTGTCCAAGAAACTGAGTGGCGGAGAGCTATGGTTAGACTGCACGATTCCATCATCTACTGTCCCCACTGCAAGGCTGAAAACTTCTATGATGTCGAACTGCTGAAAGCATCAGGTGGAAAGCTTAACCCTTGTTGGTCATGTCAAGAAGAAATTCGATTGCCCGCTCGACTGCGTATCGGCAAGAATACTATCATGTTGAACTACGATACTCAGCTTTTCCCCCACCATGTTGATAACCACAAGTTTTTCGACTTTTCCCAACCTGTTGCTGCTGTAACTCAGCATCCCACTAACCCGAAGATTTGGGGACTGAAGAACCTTTCTAGGGACAAATGGGTGACTACTACGGCTGATGGCACAGTCAAAGATGTAGAACCTGGGCGCAGCGTAACGCTGGCAGTAGGAACAAAGATTAATTTCGGTAAGGTTGAGGGGGAAATTCGACTGTGAGGAGTCTTAGTGAGGGGTATTGTCAAGTTAACGAGGAGTCGGTGTGAGATACTGGCCAGTTCGGACACCCTCAAGCCAAGGATGTAGATGAGTTTTAACAATCTCAGTAGATCACAAACTTCTGTATGTTGACGAGAGAATGAGGGTTTCAGCCCCTCCTTTTGAGTACTCAGACGGTGATCGCTCTCAGATATCGATCACAAGCGATCCCGTCCTAACCTTTCCCCTGTGTAACTGATTCATATTGCTTGAGAATGAGCAAAATAAAATTCAACCATACTTATCAAGAGAAAAAACCTTCTCTTACTCTATCTAAGAACTCAGGTTGAGTAGATTGGCGATCGCCAATCTACCCAGGATTTACATACTACTTCGCAGATTACAAGATGACGTGCAGAATGTGGATCCTAACATTACTCGGCCAAAAGATCCTTTAACCGATAAGCTACCTGCTGCTGTTCTTCAAAAGAGATGTTGGGAAACATAGGTAGAGACAAAACTTCCCGGGCAGCTTGCTCCGAGACAGGTAGTTGTCCTACCTGATAGCCTAAATCTTTATAGACAGGCTGCAAGTGTAAAGGTATAGGGTAGTATACCATTGAACTAACACCCATCTGTTGAAGTTGGCTGCGGACTTTGTCTCGGTAGGATTTAGTTTCTTGTCCTTTATCTGTTATCAGAATAGTGTATTGATTCCAAACACTCTTACCCCCAGCCAATTCTTGGGGAAGTTTGATTCCGGGAATAGGCCAGAGTAACTTTTGGTAAACGCCAGCAACCTCACTACGCTGTTGGTTCCAGCTATCGAGATAACGAAGCTTGATTTGTAGAATCTTAGCTTGAATAGCATCTAAGCGGCTGTTGATGCCAATGGCATCATGACGATAGGGAACACTACTCCCGTGTTCCTTGAGCATTCTCACCGAGGCAGCGATCGCCGGATCCTTGGTTGTAATTGCCCCTCCATCACCGCAAGCCCCTAAATTTTTAGTAGGAAAGAAGCTAAAACAGCCCACATGCCCGATGCTACCGACTTTTTCCCCTGCCCACTCTGCTCCCGTTGCTTGGGCGCAGTCTTCAATTACAAAGAGATTGTGAGCTTGGGCTACTGCCATCAGTTTCGTCATGTCCACGGGTTGCCCAAACAGGTAAACTGGCAGAATAGCCTTCGTTTTGCTGGTGATTGCCGCTTCTATCTGATTAACATCGATATTAAACGTTTCCGGATCGATATCCACAAAAACTGGCGTCGCCCCAGTCATTGTAATCGCTTCAGCCGTGGCAATAAAAGTAAAGGGCGTGGTAATTACTTCATCTGCTGGCCCAATATGTAAGGCTCGCAGGGTAAGATAGAGGGCATCGGTGCCAGAGTTACAGGCGACACATTGGGAAACACCAACATAGTCAGCAAACTGTTGCTCAAAGTCTGCAACTGCAGCACCACCAATATAACGACCAGAACTAAGGACTTCCACCACAGCGGCGACCATTTCCTCACTAATTAGCTTGTATTGTCGCGTTAGATCAACAGGGGGGATATTATTCACTCGCGATTACCAGAATTTATACCTATACAATCAAATTTTGCTGCAAAAGGGAATCGATGACCGATTTTAGAGTTTAGATTAACAGGATAGGTGAGGAAAGGAGGAAGCAAAAGTATCGTGAATGACTTAATTGAACTTAATTTAATCGACTTAGCTTTAGCTTTGGGAATTATCGGGATGGCGATCGCTCTCTCTAGCTGGCAGAAATTAGGTTTAGAGCATCAGTTAGCCTTTGCCGCCGGGCGATCGCTCCTCCAACTCCTGGTTGTAGGCTATATCTTGGCTTTCATCTTTGCTTTAAATAATCCCTGGGCAGTGCTAATCGTCTTAGGGGTAATGCTGAGCATTGCTGCTATTGTCGCTCGCAATCGCATCAGCAAGAAGATTAAGGGCTTATTGCCCGTAGTCTGGGGGTCAATCTTCGCTAGCAGTGCTATAACTCTGAGTTATACAATTTTGCTGATTATTCAGCCTCAAACCTGGTACTCACCCCAATATTTAATTCCTTTGGCGGGGATGATATTGGGAAATTCCATGAATAGTGCTTCTTTGGCTGGGGAACGCCTTGTCAGCATGATTAATAATCACCGTCTGGAAATTGAAACTCATCTGTGTTTAGGGGCGACAACGCAACAGGCTGTGACATCATACCGCAAAGAAGCGATCCGCATTGGTTTAATTCCTACTCTCAACCAAATGATGGTTGTGGGGATAGTTAGCCTACCCGGAATGTTTACAGGTCAAGTATTAGCTGGGAGTGACCCCTTGAATGCAGCATTTTATCAGATTTTAATTTTGTTTATGATTGCCTTGGCGAACTTGATGACAACTTTTTTAGTGACTGAAGGGGTTTACCGCCAGTTTTTTAATCAGAATGCTCAGTTGGTGTTGCCTTGAGAGCGCCCCGGTGTTTCTTATATCAAGTTCGGATAATCACTTATAAAAAAAGACATTTGTGTAGGTTGGGTTGAGGCAACGTTCTCGAAGAGCGGCGCTCGCGAAGCGCGTCGAAGACTAGCCTAACCCAACACCCATATCACT
>JBFRWF010000170.1:0-5047 GCA_051439465.1 Xenococcaceae cyanobacterium
GAGGGAAGTAGGACTCGCTAGACTAGACTTCGTCCCTGCTACGCAGCGCGTCGCTGCTCCGCAGAGCGCTCAAAGGCAAAAGGCTTGCATGCAAAAGGCAAAAGTAGGGAGCAGGGGGAGCAGGGGGAGCAAGGGGAGCAGGGGGAGAAAAAGCTTATTTTTTGGTTTCTGCGATCGTCCTGACTCACCCTTTGGTTTAGGGGTTTTTACAAAATCTTTATCAACTTGAAATAACAGACGGGAGAATTACTGATAACTAATAGTTTTGTTAGACAATTACGTTAGTCTGGAGATTGTATGTGGTAATATTCCACAGTAATCGTATCTTTGTTTTCGATTGAACTTGACATTGTATTTACATCTAATTTCAGAGATTTCTCTAATTTACAAGCGGTTGACTGGTACTTTATATTGAAGAAGGAGATTAAGCCTTGCTTGTTTTCCAATGAGGGGGATTAAACTCAGATTTAGTATAAGTCGGTACGCTTATAGGAGAACACCATAATGAGTCAAGAAGAGTCTAATTTCACACTGAAGAGTGATTCCCGGCAATTTCACCATGTATTAGTCATCGAAGCTCCAAAATTTAGACGTACAGTTGTTCTTCAAGCTACTAACTATTCAGTAGGTCGTCATCGGAGCAACTCGATTGTTATTGATTCTGAATTCGTCTCTCGTTACCATGCTACTTTGTTATGTATTAAATCTACTGAAAATAATGATTATTCCTTTTGTATAATTGACGGCAATTTAAATGGACATAGAAGTCAGAATGGAATATATGTCAATAGTAAAAGGCAATTGTCAAAAAAATTGCAACACGGCGATTACATCTATTTTGGTCAGGTACAAGCAAAATATTATATTATCCACGATCAAGCATTTGACATGATCGCCGAAGACGAATTTGAAGAAAAACATACTTGGGAAACCGAAGCAAAAAATAAAGCCATAACCCTGATTGCGTCAGGTCAAAAGCCAGAAGAATTAAATAATTCTGACTTAGTTAGATTGGCTTCTTTCCCAGAATTAAGTCCAAATCCGATTATTGAAATTGATATAAATGGAGAAATAACATATCTAAATCCAGCAGCACTCATGAAATTTAAAGATATTTATCAAGCAAAGCTAGAGCATCCTATACTAGCAGGGTTAACCGCAAACTGTCAGAATCAAAATGGAAGCTTATTTGTCCGTGAAATTAAAATTGAGCCAAAAGTATTTGAACAATATATACACTACCTTCCTGAAAGTAAGCTGATCAGAAGTTATATTTTTGATATTACTGAACGCAAGCGGTCAGAGGAAATGCTTCATTATCAAGCTTTTCATGACCTTCTGACTGATTTGCCCAACCGAAAGCTGTTCAATGATCAGCTGTCCACAGCTCTAGTCAATGCCAGAAGGAATCAGAACCCGATGGCTGTCATGTTTCTAGATATAGACCGTTTCAAGAACATCAACGATAGTCTGGGTCATGCTATTGGCGATCAATTGTTACAAGGCTTTGCTAAACGACTGAAATCCTGTTTGCGGTCGGGTGATACTGTTGCCCGCTGGGGAGGTGATGAGTTCACGGTGCTTCTGCCTCAAATTAGTAGTGCAGAGGATGTCGCCAAGCTTGGCAAAAGAATTCTAGATTCCCTTAAGCCTGCTTTTAAGCTAGAAGAATACGAACTATATATCAGAAGCAGCATAGGCATTGCTATCTATCCCCAAGATGGTAAAGATGCCTCCACCCTCTTGAAAAACGCGGATGCGGCTCTATACCGTGCTAAGGAACGAGGTCGGAATAACTATCAGTTTTACAACCCGGCGATAAATTCTCAGGCTTGCGTGTCGTTGAGGCTGGAAAATCTTCTGTACCAGGCTTTAGAGCGCGAAGAGTTTTTGGTTTACTACCAGCCTCAGGTGAACATCGAGACTGGAAATATCTGCGGGGTAGAGTCTCTCTTGCGCTGGCAGCACCCTACGCTGGGGCTAATATCGCCTGGACAATTTATCTCGCTAGCTGAGGAAACCGACCTAATTATCCTCATGGACGAGTGGGTGCTAAAGACTGCCTGTGCTCAAAATCGAGCCTGGCAGAAGGCCGGGTTGCCGCCGCTACGAGTAGCGGTCAACCTCTCCCCCCGAGAATTCCAACAAAACAATCTAGTGGCAATGGTGGCGAGGGTTTTAGATGAGACAGGACTAGATCCCCAATTTCTAGAGTTGGAAATTACAGAAACTACCATCATGCAGGATGTGGACTTGACCCTTGAGATTCTGCTAGATTTGGTTCAGATGGGGGTTCACATCTCTATGGATGATTTTGGCACTGGTTATTCTTGCCTTAGTTATCTGAAAAAATTTCCTTTCCATACACTTAAAATCGATCAGTCCTTTGTGCAGGATCTCAGAGATGACCTGCAGAATAAAGCGATTATCTCCGCTGTGATTGCCTTAGGGCGGGCTCTAAATTTAAGAGTGATTGCAGAAGGCGTGGAAACGCCGCAGCAACTCGAATTATTGCAAAGTCTCCAATGTGAGGAGATGCAGGGTTACCTGTTCAGTAAGCCTCTCCCAGTGGAAGACTTTACAAAATTCCAACAAACCAGGCTTTTAAGGTGAATGGTGACTGGTGACTGGGAAGAATTTATAACGGGGGATTGAACCCGCTGACTTTTCAAAAAGGCGATCGCAGACGGAAACAGGCGATCGCTATTTAGTCGTCTAAACTCCAGTAAATTGTAAGGTGGGCATTGCCCAGAATTCTCTCTGTGCATGAGTTACAATTTTTTGGAATGCAATGCCCACCCTACGGTTATTAGTTCACACGGATCTGATATTATCGACAAATACAAAAGTTGTCGCCGCCATTCCTCCCCACCCTCCTGAGCTTGTAAAGGATCTGCGAGGGTGGGGAATCCTGACGGTTTACGTTGAAGTCATTTATTTTGATGCATCCAGTCGATTACATCATTGTCACCATATACCTGTTATCCATAGTCCTAATTGGATTTGTTCTCCAGCGCAAAGCATCTGAAGGAATAGAGTCTTACTTTCTGGGAAATCGTAATCTTCCCTGGTGGGTTTTAGGTGCCTCCGGGATGGCTTCCAATACGGACATCGCGGGAACGATGTTGATTACCGCATTAATCTACGCCTTGGGAACTAAGGCATTTTTCATCGAAATCCGGGGTGGCATTGTCCTAGTGATGGTATTTTTTATGATTTTCATGGGCAAGTGGACTCGGCGGGCAAAAGTGATGACTTTGGCCGAATGGATGTACTTGCGTTTTGGTCAAGGACGGGAAGGAAATATTGCTCGGATTATCAGTGCAGTTGCCAATCTGGTAACTTCTATTTGGATCATTAGCTACTTTGCCGTTGGGGGCGGAAAATTCTTTGGGGAATTTCTCGGTATCAATGACCGCTTCGCTGCAATTTTTATGATTGTACTAGCCATGATATATACTGCAGTCAGCGGCTTTCACGGGGTGGTATGGACAGATGTATTTCAGGGGGTCTTGATTTTTATCGCAATTATTTATATCTGCGCGATTGCTCTGCAAACCGCTACGATACCCGATGAATTCTTAATTTCTGTTCCCTTGGCAGACGGTAAATTTCAGGAAATCACAACCTCTCTGACTGATTGGAGCAATCTCTGGCCACAAATAGAGCTTAACTTACCAGGGCAATATTCCATTTACAATTTGTTCGGCATTACCATTTTCTTCTATCTGTTGAAAACAACTCTGGAAGGGTGTAGCGGAGTGGGCGGCTATATAAGTCAAAGGTATTTTGCTGCCAAAAGCGATCGCGAAGCCGGGTTGCTTTCCCTCTTCTGGATTCTGTTGCTTTCATTTCGCTGGCCTCTGGTAACAGCTTTTGCTGTACTCGGTATCTATTATGGAACCACCACCGAAGTCATCGCAGATCCTGAACTTGTCTTGCCCACAGTTATTACAGAGTATGTGCCAGTAGGAATAAAAGGGTTGCTGGTAGCCTGTTTTATCGCGGCAGCCATGTCTACTTTTGACTCGATCATCAATTCGAGCGCCGCTTACTGGGTTAAGGATATTTATCAAGCCTATATCAATCCCCAAGCTGATAGGGAACAACTCATCCGACAAAGTCGCTTAGCCTCAATTGTTATTGTTGTGCTGGGATTGCTTTTTAGTTTCCCTGTGGTCAATATCAATGATATTTGGAGCTGGCTCACCTTAGGATTGGGCTCCGGACTGTTTATGCCTCTATTGTTAAGATGGTACTGGTGGCGCTTTAATGGATATGGATTTGCCCTCGGCACAGTGGCGGGGATGATGGCGGCAATCATCACCAAATTGCTGGGAATTCAACTGCCCGAATATGTCAATTTTCTGATTCCCAGTGTTTGCTCATTGCTAGGATGCATTGTTGGGACGATTTTAACAGAGCCAACTGACCGGGAAGTTATGGAGAATTTCTATAAAGTGACCAGACCATTTGGGTTATGGGGAGCGATCGGCAAAAACCTCCCAGCAAATATTCAGGCAAAAATCAAGGCCGAGAACCAGCGGGATATTCTCTCTACATTGATAGCGGTTCCTTGGCAGCTGGTCTTGTTCCTGATGGGAATGATGTTCGTAATGAAACGTTGGGATAATTTCAGGTTCCTGTTGTTACTTTTCATTCTCCTGTCTATTGGTTTGTACTTCACATGGTTTAGACACCTTGCTAAAGAGGTGAGAGTAGAGTGACATCCTCCCACCGCTAATTGCTATCCCATCCAAAAAGTGGCTACCAACTTAAGGCTGGACACTAGGAAACAGGGAACAGGGAACAGGGAACAGGGACTCGCTAGACTTCGTCGCTGCTAGTCTTCGACGCCCTTCGGGTACGCAGAGCGCTCAAAGGCAAAAGGCTTGCATGCAAAAGGCAAAAGTAGGGAATAGGGAACAGGGAACAGGGAACAGGGAATAGGGAATAGGGAATAGGTAATGGGGAATAGGTAATGGGGAATATAGTAGTCCTAAATGAGTCGTGGCAAATCAAAACATATATAAACTGTCCCGGCTTA
>JBFRWF010000171.1:0-26219 GCA_051439465.1 Xenococcaceae cyanobacterium
GGAGGAGCAGGGGGAGCAGGGGGAGCAGGGGGAGCAGGGGGAGCAGGGGGAGCAGGGGGAGCAGGGGGAGACACCGGACTCCGGGACAAAGTTCTAAAAGTTCCCCAGACTAACACCTCTATGTGTTACCTTGCCACTCTACATATTGAACCATGCCGCCTCAAGAGATAGCTTTACGCTTAAGATTCAAGTACCACGCGGTCTACAAGCTAAATACAGCCATCAGTCAGACTAAGTTATCTAGCTCACCAATCAAACTGGTAGCCGTTAGATTAATACATGCGTTCTACTTTTCAACCTAATTCTCGCGTTAGGACACGGAAAGTCAACCAAAGCTCTGGTATCTTCATAGAACATTTGTTCTAATTGAACAATGTCAAGTTATGGGTGGGAGTTTTGATATTGACAAACTCCGCCACTCTCTCTAGTCTAAGGGCGGGCGTGATAATCAGAATAACTTAAAGATTTTTGTTTTTTTCACTGCCGACAAAGACATAATAGTGTAAATAAGTTAACTTCTAACTTCCAAAAACTTACTGATCGTGTATTAACCCTTCTCAATTGAAATGACACTTGATATTAAACTAGGGCTTACTCATCCAAGCTTAAATAACCCAGAATGCGCTGACCCTTCAGTGATCGTGGAAAATCATAATTCCTTCAATAGTTCGGGATTGCCTTTCCACCCAACCAAAGATTCTAACAGCAAACCTAGGGAAGAAGCCAGGAGTAACAACATCGTGCCAGGTAACGTTGCCAAACTCAAAGTCATTGGTGTTGGCGGAGGCGGGTGCAATGCAGTCAACCGCATGATTGAAAGTGATGTTGCCGGGATTGAATTTTGGGCAATTAACACCGATGCCCAAGCACTAGCTCATTCCGCAGCTCCCCAACGCTTACAAATGGGACAAAAATTAACCAGAGGACTAGGTGCAGGCGGAAATCCGGCCATTGGTCAGAAAGCCGCAGAGGAGTCTCGGGATGAAATTGCCAATGCCCTAGAAAACACCGACCTAGTTTTTATCACTGCGGGGATGGGTGGTGGCACTGGCACTGGTGCAGCACCAATTGTCGCCGAAGTGGCAAAAGAAATGGGTTGCCTGACTGTTGGTGTTGTCACTCGTCCTTTTACTTTTGAGGGACGCCGCCGCACAAATCAGGCAGAGGAAGGAATTACTGGCTTGCAAAGTCGGGTTGATACCCTGATCATCATTCCCAACAATCAGCTGCTATCAGTGATTTCCCCAGAGACACCAGTGCAAGAAGCCTTTCGGGTTGCTGATGACATTCTGCGGCAGGGCGTACAAGGGATCTCCGATATCATTACCATTCCTGGCTTGGTTAATGTTGACTTTGCTGATGTGCGGGCGGTGATGGCAGATGCTGGTTCAGCGCTGATGGGCATTGGCATTGGCTCAGGAAAATCCAGGGCTAGAGAAGGAGCGGTAGCGGCTATTTCTTCTCCTCTGCTGGAGTCTTCAATTGAAGGGGCTAAAGGCGTGGTCTTAAATATCACTGGTGGTCATGACCTCACCCTACATGAAGTGAATACTGCTGCTGAAACCATTTATGAAGTCGTCGATCCCAACGCCAATATTATTTTTGGGGCAGTGATTGACGAAAAAATGCAGGGCGAAGTGAGAATCACTGTGATTGCCACTGGCTTCACTGGAGAAGGGAAAACAGCCCCAGCAGCGAAAGTTGTAGCGCCCCCAGTGCCACAAAGTCGGCCTGCAGCACCGCCGCCGGTGAAACCAGCCCCAGAACCGGAACCGAACAATCAAAATGGTTTGGATATTCCCGAATTTCTTCAACGGCGTCGTTTCCCCAAACCCTAGCAGGAAAAGGAATTCTGAATTATTAAAGGGCTTATCGGTTGGTTCCCCTGCTTCCCCTGCTCCCCCTGCTCCCCCTGCTCCCTGTTCCCCGTTCCCTGTTCCCTGTCCCCTGCTTCCGGAAAAAAGGGGGTAGTTAACCCAGATTTGGTATAATAATTGATGACTAAGGACTAACCGTGACTAAAATCCAACAATCTTCCCTACTTAGGAAAATTATTCTGCCGATAGCTATCCTGTTGCTTGTGGCTTTTAGCTTGGGACCCTTGCTATGGCAACTGCTTACCTCGTTCAAAGTGAATGAGGATATCGAAGCGATTCCTAATATTTACATTCCCACTCGCTATACTTTCCAACACTATCTGGAACTATTTGATAGCCGTCCTTTTTTCCGCTACATCTTCAATAGTGCTTTTGTATCCATCATTTCCACGTTGTTGTCTTTAGGAATTGGAACACCGGCAGCCTATGCTTTAGCTAGGCTGAGGCTTCGGGGAGAAAAAATCATTCTGGCTGGGGTTTTGATTGTCACCCTATTTCCCTATGTGTTGATGTTTTTGGGATTGTTAGAAGTTGTCAAAGGTATTGGGTGGGGGAATAACTATCTAGCATTAATCGTTCCCTATACTGGGATTAATTTACCCCTGACTATCTTAGTAATGCGCAGCTTTTTTCAGCAATTGCCACCAGACTTAGAAGATGCAGCCAAGATAGATGGCTGCAATATTTGGCAAACCATGGTAAAAATACTCCTACCCCTGACAATACCAGCCCTGGTAACTACTGGGATTCTTACTTTCATTTTTGCTTGGAATGAGTTTATCTTCGCCCTCACCTTTATCAGCCGTGAAACCATGAAGACTATCCCAGTAGCAGTTTCCCAGTTAAGCGGTACATCGGAATTTCAAATTCCTTATGGTTCTTTAGGATCTGCTACCATAATTAGTACTTTCCCCTTAATTTTGCTGGTGTTATTCTTCCAGCGCAAGATTATCCAGGGTTTAACTGCTGGTGCCGTAAAAGGTTGACACCTGCTAGAGGGTATCTATAAAGAAAATATTAAACCTTTGCGTAGGGTGGGTTAGGCGGCGATAATTTATCAAACTTACCAGCTAACTAACTATCCGCCGTAACCCACCAAACCCAAGCACTCTAGCTGTGTTAAGATTTATTTGATAAATCCCCTCTCTGCTCAAGATATCAACATATGTCTAATTCTAATCTATTACAGTCATTTCGGGAAGCCTACAGAAATTTACAGCTATTGCCACTGCTAAAACCAGAAGAATTAGACCGATTCAGAGTAGATTATGGCGCTAGAGTAATAGCTGAACTTGAGCAAGTTGTAGAAGACTGCTCTTCTGTAAATAATAAGGTTATTTTTGCAGGGCATCGAGGCTGTGGCAAGTCTACCCTTCTCGCAGAGTTTAGTCGTAGGCTTGGCAATCAGTATTTTGTGGTCTTTTTCTCAATCGCCGACATGATTGAAATGTCGGATGTAAATCATATCAATATTCTCTTTGCCATTGCCGTCCAGATGATGGACGAAGCAGAACAACAGCAGATTAAAATTAAAAAATCTACTAAAGATGCTTTTTATAAATGGTTTGCCACTCATACTCGCACGGAAATGAATCAGGTTACTGGTGCAATTAGTGGTGGATTTAACCTTTTAACATTTATTAAAAATCAACTCAAAGCGAATGCCTCTATTCGCAATGAAATCAGAATTGAATTTGAGCGCAAAATTTCTGATTTAATCGGGCGCGTCAATCAAATTGCGGGGGTGATTCAGGATGCGACAGGCCAAGATATTCTGGTAATTATAGATGATTTGGATAAACTAGATTTAAACCTCGTTAGAGATATCTATTACGACCACATCAAGGCACTGTTTCAACCTCAGTTTCGGATTATCTTCACTGTTCCTATCGCCGCCATGCGAGAAATTGATTTGCGGCGCACTCTGGAAGATGAGTCGAATAATCAAGTCAAGTTCATGTCAGTGTGTAAGCTATTTGAAAAAAGGGAAAATCGCGACAAAAAGGCAGAACCGAAATCAAAACCAGTCGCTACTTTTACAAAAATACTCTACAAGCGCATTGCTCCAGAGTTAATCGAGCCGGAAACCTTAAAGCCGATTATTATAAATAGCGGGGGAGTACTACGGGAAGCGATTCGGATTGCTAATCAATGTTGCTCTCAATGTTTGCTGTTAATCCGCATGGAACCGGAACGGCAAGATGTCAAGATCAATGGCGAAATTCTCAAATTAGCCTTGAATGACTTGCGCAATGATTTTGCAACTCCTTTGGTCTATTCTCACTATAAAATTTTGACTACAATTTATAAAGAATTTACCCCTGATAACGAAACGGATACAGAGCGTCAAAAGTTCCTGGACTTGCTCCACGGTGTTTATATTTTAGAGTACCGCAATGATGATCTTTGGTATGACGTTCATCCGATTGTGGCTGATTTATTGAAACGTCGAGGCTTATTATTATGAATGCGGAAACTAAACTAAAGCTGCAGCCAGAAAATTACCGCAATTATCAAAAATTACTGGGTCAAATCGAAGCCAGCGCACCGGAAAGTGGATCTCTTCGAGATGGTATCCTTAGTCTCCTGATTGCGGTTTGTGATGATAAATACTTACGGAATCGTCTGATTAACGCATACGAAGCGGAACTAAAACCCCAGATCCACCCCTATCGGCTACAATTAGATGGAGATGAACCTAGCCTGAGAATGGCGATCGCTCAGTTGGTACAAACCGAGGAATACCTACATCAAGGTGGGAGAGCAGTTTTGACAGTAACAGGGGCGGATGAATTACTATTTATTAGCCCCAAAGCGGAACGCACAGAACAGGATAAGTTCTTTGGTTATTTGCAATGGACTAGGGAAGGTTTGCTGGAATTCCCTTATCCAATTGTGCTGTGGGTGACGAATCAAATTCTGGTCAAACTGAGTGAAAAAGCCCCAGATTTCTGGAGTTGGCGCAAGGGAGTTTTCCGGTTTGTGTCAGAAACCCCAATGGTGACTATTCCACCTGAGAATGTTGAGCGGCATTTAATTACTTTTGAGGAAACTGATAATAACTTTCTTCCTCTAGAAGACTTGCAGGGTTTAATTGCTAGAACCGAACAGAAACGAGGGAAAAAAGACCCGATTCTAGCAACACTATATGATAGGTTAGGAGAGCTTTACCGCCACAGACTGGAAAGGGGTGAGGTGGAGAATTACCCTGATGAACGAGAATGTGCCTTACAGTGTTTTCGTAAAGCTATCACTCTGCAAACTGAGTTGGGTTTACGTTCAGATTTGGTTAATAGTCTCAGGCATTTGGGATTACTCTATTACTTTCAAGCACAATATCAAGAGGCGATAGACTGTCATCAGAAGTCTTTGAAGATAGCACAGGAGATAGGCGATCGCCAGGGGGAAGCCAATTCCCTGGGCAATTTGGGCAATGCTTACGACTCCCTAGGGCAATACCAACGGGCGATAGAGTTCCATCAGCAGTCTTTGGAGATAGCACGAGAGATAGGCGATCGCCAGGGGGAAGCCAATTCCCTGGGCAATTTGGGCCTTGCTTACTACTCCCTAGGGCAATACCAACGGGCGATAGAGTTCCATCAGCAGTATTTGGAGATAGCACGAGAGATAGGCGATCGCCAGGGGGAAGCCAATTCCCTGGGCAATTTGGGCATTGCTTACAAGTTCCTAGGGCAATACCAACGGGCGATAGAGTTCCATCAGCAGACTTTGGAGATAGCACGAGAGATAGGCGATCGCCAGGGGGAAGCCAAATCCCTGGTCAATTTGGGCCTTGCTTAAGACTCCCTAGGGCAATACCAACGGGCGATAGAGTTCCTTCAGCAGACTTTGGAGATAGCACGAGAGATAGGCGATCGCCAGGGGGAAGCCAATTCCCTAAACAATCTGGGAGTTGCCTATGAAAATTTGCAACAGATTCCCGAAGCGATTCAGGCTTACCAAACTGTCTTAGAAATCTGCACCCCTACTGACTTTCCCGTAGAATACCTCCAATTTGGTCGCAACCTGGGTAATACTGCTTTCAAAGAGGAAATGTGGCAAGAAGCGATCCGAGGCTACGAGGCAGCTATCCAGGCAGTCGAACAACGTTGTATTTGGGAGGCTTCCGAAGCCCGCAAGCAAGAATTGCGAGAAGGGGCTATCGATGTTTATGAGAAAATGGTGCAAGCCTGCATCAATTCCGATGACTTAGCTAAAGCAATTGAAACCGTTGAACGCAGCAAATCCCGAAACTTAGTCGAACTCCTGCTTAATCAAAAACTCTACCCCAAAGATGCACCCCCGGAAATCCGCGAACAACTGGATCGCCTGCGTCGGGAAGTTTCTGCCAAGCAGCGGCTATTAGAACAACTATATCCAGATATCAGTCTCAGGGAAGATTCTCAAACCAGCGGAGGGGAGAAGCTGGGTAATTTTGAACAACGCCGCCAACCTTATCCCAGTCTCAGCAGCAATTATCTAGAGAATGTGCGGCAAGAGTTAATTCAAGCGCAGCAACAACTAGATGCACTCCTCAATCGGATTAAGGAATTTGACCCCAATTTTGAATTCACCCAACGGGTAAAAACCATCGACTTTGAATCAATCCGCGCCCTCCTGGATCGGCACAGGGCAATTATTCAGTGGTACATTACCTCAGAGGGTTTCTACGCTTTTATAATTACTTCAACACGAATCCGAGTCTGGCAATCTAACGCAGATAACTTACAAGCCTTAACTACCTTTCGGGATAAATATCTTACAGCCTACCAGGAAGACTTTTTCCAATGGGCACAAGATTTCGACTCCTACCTAGATAAACTTGCCCAGATTCTACATCTAGATGCTCTTTTAGCTCATATCCCAGATAACTGCCAACAGCTCATTCTAATACCCTATCGAGAATTGCACCTCTTTCCCATTCATGCTTTATCAGTAAAAGACAGGCAGACAGAGAAAGGAGATTTATCAATCAAATCCAATTGTCTGCTGGACATTTTCCCCTCTGGCGTGCAATATGCCCCTAGCTGCCAATTGTGGCAAATCTCCCGTACACCCTCACCCTCAGCCCCTCTTTTATTAAGGGAGATGGGAGAATTCCCTCTACAGGGGCTATTTGCCATCCAAAATCCCACAGAGGACCTAAACTTCACCAATATCGAAGTGAATGCAATTCTGGGCTACTTTGACTCTGTTACCAATATCCTATCTGAGCAGAATGCCACTAAAGAAGCCCTCAATCAAGAGCCAACAGCCAGTCAGTTTCGCGATGCCAACTACTTGCACTTTGCCTGTCATGGCTCTTTTAATTTTCTCACGCCCTTGCTCTCAAACCTCATTCTGGCTGGTGCAATTGTAGAAGAAAGAAGTCAGTCTTCAGGAGACAGAAGTGAAGATGAGATGGTAAATCGTTACATTCCTTGGCGGGAGGGAAAACAGGTAGCTTTAGATAAATGCTATACCTTAGGGGAAATCTTTGCCCTCAACTTGCCCCAGTGTCGCTTGGTGACGCTTTCTGCCTGCGAAACTGGCTTAACCACTTTCGACAAGGGTATAGAGGAATACATCAGCTTGCCCAGTGGCTTTATCTATGCAGGTGTTTTGAGTGTGATTTGTAGTCTCTGGAGTGTCAGCGACTTATCTACAGCTCTGTTGATGATTAAGTTTTATCAAAATCTGCAATATCAGACATCGGTAGCAGTTGCCCTCAACCAAGCCCAAATCTGGCTGCGGGATGTAACGGTGCAGGAATTGTTAGAGTGGAGTAAGGAGTTACAGGATAAGGAGTTTCAGCAAGAAATAGAGGAGGAACTAGAATTATATAACCCGGATGAAAAATGCTTCTCTTCTCCTTTACATTGGGCTGCTTTCTGCGCTATTGGACAATAGTAAAAAAGAGGGTTGATTTACTAAAGCTACCTGAGAGCGTATTTGAAAAGTTGTAGGGGCGAAGCATTTGGGGGATAACCTATGGTTCAAACCTAGGTATTTCTGCCCAAATGCTACTCTTCGAGAAGGCTTCGCCTACGCCCATCCCTCCGAGTAGGGGTGAGTAGGGTTACTTTTATATTTAATTATATTCGCCGAATTGTAAAGATAACAACCATGAAATTTTCCCTGATAATTCAATTTTTCCCGGAAGCAATCAAAACTAAACCAGAACTCTTTAAGCTGGCAGAGTTACAAGATTTAGACGCAACTCTGACAACCTTAGACAATCAACCAAAGGAAACCATCCAAAAGCTTAAAGACTGGTTCAAAAACCATACCAATGTCAGAGACACTATCATCAACTTTGCCACTGCTAATCGAGAAAAAGTCAAGACAACCAGGCGCAAACAAATTGATGAAGCAGAAATCCTCCAAAACTTGTATGAATTGCAGCAAATTAATCAAAAATCAATAAGTGCTAATATAAAGAATCAACCCCAGTCACCTCAATCCACTACCAAAGCATGAAAGAAAAAGTATATGCTCCCAATGTCCATCTCTTCGCCTTCCATCTCCGCAATGGGTTAGATAGCAATTATGACAGCGAACTGCTGTGGAAAAAATGCCAGGAAATTTTCCCTAAATTCCACATCTCCCAGGAACTAAAAATTTGGGAAGTTGAAGAAGGTTCCCGTATTGACTTACTCCAAGGGGCAACTGATGATAATATTCTCCTACCTTTAGAGGGCAAAATCTCCCTAAATAACTAGGACTTACGCACTCAGCTAGATAAGCCACGGTAGAATGGTACTTCCAGCTTGTGGTCGAGTGACTTGGAGGTGCTCAAAACCTTGAAATCTCGTTTCAGTGCGTAAGTCCTAATAACCAGAGAATTACAGGTAATGCCTGTCCTATACAAATATATGATAGTTATGCCCTCGTCTTAAATCTTCGCATTCCTGAACTAGATGAACAAGGACAGAAAACAGATGAAGTTGAACTTGATATCTTCCATTATTTTAACCCAGATAGATGCTTTTCCCCTAACAATATTAATAGTTCCCTTGGACAAACCTTAGTGCTAACAGTTTGGCTCTCCTCCGAACAACAGAAAGAAGGACCAATTTTATGGCGCAAAATAGCAGATAATTGTCTCGAAAACTTCCTGCAAGAACAGCCAGAAAAATGTCCCCCACTGTATCAAAGTAGTCAATTATTTGGCAGTCCCATTTTTGAATATGGCAATCCCCGTCAACCAGGTGAATATGGTCATATTTTAGTCTGGCTGTTTTTGGGAGAAGATGCCAACGGTAAATATTATGCCAAAGCTGAAGAAAATTTCTGCTTTTTTGACCAAGAGTTTATTGACTTATTTATTTATCGCCAAAAAGTCATCAATACTTATCAAATCAGCCGCCAAGTCTATGCAGATGTTCGCCAAGCATATCAACAGATTAAAGAGATAATTCAGGAAATAGAAGCCAAACTACCAGGGGATAACCAGTCAACTCAAAACCAGGGTTTATCTGATGAAGAGATGAGGGATTTTCAGGATAAACTGAGAACTCTGCCTAAACTAGCTTTAAAATATGGAGATGGACTGAGAGATTTAGAAAACCGTCGCATAACAATTGAAGTTAATGCCAACAACTATGAAGTAAAGCTGAGACAAATTCAAGAAAAAGAGCCCAATGAAGAAGTGAGCTTTTTGTCAGTATTTAGTGAAAAAATATGCCGTACTTTTCAAGAGCAAATCAATGTAGACTTAGGTTATTTTAGGTATAGTTCTGGGTTGGTAGATAAAGCGATCGCCTCAATCCGGGGTATTGTAGAAATAGAACAGGCACAGCGCGATCGCCAGTTGCAAGAGAGGGAACAACAACGCGATCGCCAGTTACAAATTACCATCCTCGCCGTTGGTGCTGGTGTCAGTGCAGGAGGAATCTTCGCCAGCAGCTATACCCTAATAACACCAGAAAATCCCCTTCTACTGCCAGGACAAGATCGCACTATCCACCCCTTCACCCTCTCAGTTATCTGTAGTCTCCTATTCAGTTTCCTATTTGGTATCGCTATCTATGCAGCTATTCAGGGAATAGCCAAGTTAAGAAAAGTAAAAGGTGACTGGTGATACTGAATCCGGGCTGACGGGGTGAAAACCCTGTCTGGACAGCAAGGCTACGCTCGAAGTGCTGGCAGGTTAGCCGAAAAACCGACTCCCAACGCAGGATTCTGATTGAGGTTCTGGTATGCTACCTCGCGGGATGCCAAGACCGACTAGCTGGACCTGAAACTGCTCGGCGATCTGTGCTCCATAATGGATCTTGAAGCCACCGATCGAAATGTCGCCAACAGCAAATCCCTGGTCTTCCGGCACTTCATAAGTGGCATGCAAAATCATACCGTCTACACCCCGCTTAATCTGCCAGTAGTCCTCTGGCTTTGCTCCCGATGGAGCCTGCCGTGGTAGCTCGAACAGACCGAAACTCGGTCGTTGAATATAGAGTCCTACAGGATTCTTAAGAGTAACCCGAAAGTGAGGTGGGTTGAGCACCAGTTGATTGACCTGCTGACCAATATGGGGATCGCTATTGCGACCAGGAGTTCCAAATCGAGCGCACTGGATTAGTGCATCGGGGTCAGTAACGGGATTCCCCTCAGCGTCATGGCGCAGGATGGTCGAATCGGAAGCCAGTTGAATTTCAGCTCCCAGGGTATTTGGCGGACTAATCAGGTGAACCGGACCGTTGGTGGCATTATTCCACTTGTTAACACGCCCATACCTTCCAGTGGATGTAGATAAATCGTCTAGCTGAACTTCCGGACTCACCAGCTCTCGATACAGTTCGAGAACTTTTTGCTTGTCGATTTCCCAAAGCATTTCCCAATACTCCGGATTCTCGCAGGTGAATGCTACCTTGGTAATTTTTCCATCCTGATTGCGAGTGACGATCCACTCGCTATATTCATCTTGCCAACCGCGTGGTCCAGGTGGTCCGGGATAGTTCGGCGGGCCCTGATCTGCATACCGCCAACGTTCTGGCTGCGATGCGCTAGAGTAGATGACATTGATCCGATTGGGAAAAGCAATCCACGAGATTGGTGGTGAGGGAGCGTCGGGGGGGATATCTGTGGTCAGAGGGTTGAAATAATACTCCGTATCGCTGCGGCGAATAGCCCGATTCGTCCATCGGTTTATTTGTTCGCTCCATCGCTGACGAAATTCCTTATCTTTGGGCGAACCAGGTGCAAAGTCGCTCTGATTGGCTGGCGGGTCGAAGATTGGAAGTGTAGGCATAGGTACTTCTCCATGATTGACTTAAAATGATGCAGGAAGCTGCGATCCAACAGTGCCATCTGGCTTCATCTCCAGAGGCGTTGGCAGCGTCAAACTAGTTTTGGGTAATAGCAGAGAGAATTCGTTTAAATTGCGGATTAAAGGTTCCTGGGTGAACTGAGATCGCCGAGAGATGCTCAGCCGCATATAGGCATCAACTCCATCTGGTGTCTCGATCTGTTCCGCAACTTTACTGAAATAGGATTGGAGACGATTCCCTGCTTCAGTCCTCCATCCATCATCAGGCAAGTTCCAGAAATATAGAAACTGTCGTTCAGGCGTGCAAGTTTCCAGCTGAGCTGGATTACACTCTGGTTGTCCGGCAGCGACTTCCTCAACCTTGGCAGCGAACAACTCAGGAATGTTACTTTTGTCACCTTCAAGCCTGCCTGTTGGGACTTGCTGGGCATAAGTTTCGAGTTGGCTCCGCTTAGGGGAGAACACTGGATTGGGAAAGTCCACCATCAAAATGCTGGCTGCAAATTTAGGAGTGATGACTTCGTCATTGAGCAACCTTTGGAGCACCTTACCATCAATGTCTGATGGGACTGGGACAAAGAAGGCAAAATGGGTCGAGCCTTTCATTTCGAAGGGAGGGTCTCCTTGCTGCTGAACTAGCTTGAAGTCGTAGTGCTCAAGAACCTCCTGATAGTTGTTTCCATTAAACAGCAAATTCCCAGGGTTATAGGAGATTCCCAAAACCGTCCGCAGTGCAAAGTCGTTGGCGAAAAACTCGGTAGGAAGGGGTTTAGTAATCGTATCCGGCTGGTCGCTTCGGCTTTGGGTGGATTGAAAGTTGACTGTAGTGTTGCGGATTAAGTGCCTCAGAAGTTCAGGGATGTTGTTGATGGTCTGATTATCGCTGCCGAACGCGCCGTCTACCTTGAGACGGGCAGCTCGCAGGCTGGCCGCCTCAACAATTCTCTCAAACTCGGCGGCGTTCTGCTTGTTTTGGAACAGTGCCTCCCTTGCCACGGAAGTCGGAACAACTCCAGCACTGATGAGCCCAGAAGAGGAACTCCAGTTGTTCCAAGGTATTTCCAGCTCCTTCATCAGCAAAGTGCCGTTCAGGTGGCAGTCGAAACACCCCTTGCCGATGGTCTGGGGATTGCGGGCATAGCTGCTATCCCCGGCCCAAGACCATACGGCATTGCCGTTGTTGCCCCTGCGCTCGTAGTAGTTGAAGGCACTCTTCTGCTCATCCCAGGCAATTACCTGATGAAACCCAGAATTACCACCGGGAGCAGCACTTAGGAAGACAGTATTTTCATCTTGAGCATCAGGTGCTGTGGGGTTGGGCCAAGCGATGACATAGCGCAGGTCGCGGTTGTTGGTGCGTGGCGTGACCGTGGTTGGAATCTGACTGCCTTCGCCGACGACATAGCTAGCCAAACTGAGATTCGGGTTAGCATTGTCAATGGCTTCAACGATCTCTGCCACGTTTGGGGGAAAGTTCCCCTGGCGCAGCACTGTTGTTGCCCAGCGATCGTTGAGTTCTTCCTGAATCTCCTCGTCCGTCATCGGTCTTGGACGGGAGTCGATTCCCTGGATAAATCGGTATATCTGGGTCTGGGTAGTATTTGATGAATCTAGAGAGGAGAAAACATCTGCTCTTTCAGCCCAGGCTATCGAAGGTACGAACAAAATCAAGAGTAATCCAAGTATTACTAGGAAAAGACGCATTTTCCTGTCCTATTGCTTACCAAAATTGCTGCGGAAACCCAACCATAGCTTGAACACCAGACTCCCTCCCCTGACTGGTTTATGAAAGAAAGCTGTTTTGGGTTAATTCACGCTCTAATTATTTAAGATTACATAGTTCGGATGAGCTGTATCGGTAAGATTCCGCAAACGATATATTTTTTAATACTTTAGAGCGGTACCGTAGGATTCACGACACCGAAGGCGATCGCTTTAACCTGTTTCGTAGCGATCGCTATTAAAACTCATTGACATCCTCCCCGACCAAATCTTCGATTATGGTCAGGTATCATTTATGTGATCTGGGCCCATCGGGAGCGATCGCCTTGGAGACACACCAACTACTTTTGACCACACCCCATTTGGATAGAGGCAAAGTTTTTGCAGACTGACTAGAGAACTTGTGAATGAAGAGTGCTGCCATGGAATCCCCTACGAGATTTGTAAGTGTACGAAGTGCATCGGAAAACACATCAAGAGCTGCGAAGAGGGTAAGTGCAGCAGTCAATACCTCGTTGCTCACCGCAATATTCTGAGCTGCAAAAACGCTGACAGTTATTGCGCGAAGCAATGAAATACTGGCACTTGGCGCTGCTGCGGTGGCAACTGAAGCAAGCATGACTGTAAGGGCCATTGAAATAATCAGACCTAGAGAAACAGGATGGCCAAGACTCTGCAGAATCACGATGAGAGCCACCATCAAGTGTGCGCATGTTCCATCCATATTCACCGTTGCACCGAACGGAAATATGAACTCGGCAATCCCAGAGGGAATTCCCGCCTTTTCTGCACACCTAAGGGTCGTTGGCAGGGTAGCCAAAGATGAACGGGTTGCAAATGCGGTAATGTATGCCTGACTCATCACTTGAACGTATGAGATGATCTGCGGACCGACCAACAATCCCAACAGTCCAAATATGCTGCATATATGGCTGGTCATCGCAAGCAGATCTGCCGCGACTATCTTCCATGCCTGAGTCGCCAGAAGACTAACCCCATGCTTAGCGAGCAAATTCATCGCCATGAAGAAAACAGCAACCGGAAGTATACGAAGAACCCCTTTCATCCATGCCAGACAAAACCTCTGGAGCTTGGTAAAAAATTGAGAGAGCCCCTCGGCCGTCTTTGGCAGAAACCTCATACAGATCGAGGCAGCACAAGCCGTACAGATTATAATCTGCAGCAGATACCTGTTCTCCAAGCGAAGAAAATCGTCTCCTTTGACTAGTAGCAAGTTGAGAAAATTGGATAAAGTGGTTGGGCACGCCGCGTTGGTTACCGCAGGTATCAACTCTAATTGGAGGCCAGGGCCAAGCAAAACCGCGTAGGTTGCCCCCCATCCAAGGGCGGCGGCAGTAGTGAAGGCGAAAAAAAGCAGTGCGAGCAACGCGGTGCCAACAGAGTCGCGGTTATTGCTCATTGCACACCATACCGATGCTGCCACAAGTAGTGGAACAAGGCAGGTTAAGGCCCAAAGATATACTGTTCCCAGGGCCCCGCTTAAGAGCAGGGCATATGGATATGCTTGCTCAAAGTGAGGCAGACGAAACAAACATCCAATAAAGCCGCCAATTGTGAGCATTAAGAAAATGATAAGAAGAAGCTTAACCGAATCTCCGTTCTTCTCTTTGTGTTGAGTATTCATCTGTTGAACCTGTAATTGACTCATTCTCATTGGTCAGCTAGTGACCTGGGCAGCGGCTCCAAAGTGATAGGAGCCACTTGAACAGCTTCTACTAATAAGTCATGGTCAGGTGCAAATTTTATGAAGCGAAGAGCAAGTGGTGAGGACAAGGCAACAGGCACTCGCTTGACTACGTCGCTGCTCCGCAGAGCGCTCAAAGGCAAAAGGCTTGCATGCAAAAGGCAAAAGTAGGGAACAGGCAACAGGCAACAGGCAACAGGCAACAGGCAACAGGCAATAGGGAACAGGCAACAGGCAACAGGAAATAGGCAACAGGCAACAGGAAATAGGCAACAGGCAACAGGCAACAGGCAACAGGCAACAGGGAATAGGGAATAGGCAACAGGCAACAGTAAAGCATTGAGGCTGTTTACATTTCTTAACTCTGGTGACAAAATTTATGTCCGACTACTTAGAGAAGAAATAAGGGTTGACAAAAAAGAGGTGATATGTAATAAAATCCTCCCCAAGTGTTGACGAGCAAAATCCGTGATAATCCGCATCATCCGCGTCATCCGCGTTCTATCCACCCATACACTTAACCAACCCTTAAACCCAAATCCTATATACACAACCGCAGCATTCTGTCAAGTCTGAATACTTGACCGATGCGATCGCTCTCGATTTAGGGAGTCAAAAATGTTTAAACTGACTCCGAGAGTTCAGCGATCGCTCCTTTAACAAAAATCTGCCGTAACACTGCCTAAAAACGTGAGTAGACTATTCAAAAAAACACCTAACACCTAATACCTCATCCGGGTTTTATATTTATTTTTGCCTACCTACTTATTTATCTTAAAAATAGCATTCTTATTTCAATTTATAATATCATGGGTTTAGCCCTTAATAATTTTACCTATAAAAACTCCTATGATTTTCCGTGAACTGGTACTGCAAAACTTTGGTCCCTATGCTGGTCGTCATGTCATCGACCTCTGTCCAGAAGTAAATGGAAATACTCGCCCGATTATTCTCTTTGGCGGGATGAATGGTGGAGGCAAAACTACCCTCATGGATGCCATTCGACTCTCCTTATATGGGCAACGCGCCCAATGTTCTACCCGGGGGAACTTAAGCTATAGTGACTTTCTCACCCAGTCAGTTAACAACCAGACTTTACCCCTTGATCAAACAAGGATAGAGTTAGCCTTTAAACATATCTTCAATGACCAATGGGTAGAATTAAGAATTGTCCGCACCTGGACAAAAAACCCGAAAGATGGTAAAGATAGCTTGGGTATCCTTGACGGTGAATGGCCCGATTCGGCTCTAGCTAATACCTGGGATGAGTATATTGAAAATCTACTCCCTTTGGGGATCTCTAACCTCTTCCTTTTTGATGGGGAACAGGTAAAAGAACTCGCGGAACAGGAAACCCCTCCTCCGTCTGTAGTTGAGGCAATTCAATCCTTATTAGGATTAGAATTAGCGGAAAGGTTATCCATTGATTTGGATATCTTAGTGAGCCGGAAACGGAAAGCCATTGCTAATGCTTTCCAACTGGCTAACCTAGAAGAAATTGAAGCCAAGCTTCAGCAGCAAAAAGAAGAAGCAGAAAGAGCTAAGGAAGAATTTGCTTCCCTGCAATATAAGTTAGAACGCGCTCACAAACAGCACAAAAAAGCTTATAATAAATTTCGCTCAGAAGGTGGTAAAATTGCAGCGGAACGCAGCCAATTAGAAGGGAAGATACGGGACATCAGGGAGGCGACGGAAAACCAACGTCAAGAAATGCGTAATTTAGCTGCCGGGATCTTACCCCTGGGGTTGATTTCACCTCTACTTCATCAGGGGCAAATCCAAGTAGAAAAAGAGTTAAAACGTCAACAGGCAAAAATTGCACGGGATGTCCTGCAAGAGCGAGATGAGCGACTGTTGGCTTATATTACTGAGTTATCCCTCACTTCAGCACAGGCTGACCAGATTAAATCATTTCTGGAACAGGAAAATCAAGCTTTAAATCAGGAGATTGAAACTGAAATACCCTGGTTAGGAGTGGAGGCGGAAGGTTTGAAGCAGCTAGTGAATTTAGTTGAGCATCAGTTACCGATGCAGATTAAACTAGCTGGGGAACAATTAGATAAGCTGCAACATCTGGAAGCAGAAATTGATTCGATGGAGCGACAATTGGCTGTGGCTGCGTCTCCGGAAGCTTATGAAAAGTTGGATAATGCTCTGGGAGATGCACAGCAGGAATTGATTAACTGCAAAGCTGCTTATGAGGCGGGGAGTCGCAAATGCGATGAAATAGAAAGAGCGATCGCCCAAACTAAAAAGAAACTAGAAAGGTATAGCGAGCAAACTATTGAGCGCCAAAATGACGAGCATATTATTGCTTCGGCGGCGAAGGTGCAAAAGACTCTGAAGCTATTCCGGAAACGCTTAACTCTGAAGAAGTTGAATAAGTTAGAGGAGGAGGTGACGGAGTGTTTCCGCTATCTGCTACACAAGTCAGATTTGGTGCATCGGGTGGCGATTGATAGTGATAGTTTTAGTCTCTCTCTTTACGATCCTAATGGTCAACTCTTACCGAAACATCGCCTCTCGGCGGGAGAAAAACAATTACTGGCGATCGCTTTCTTGTGGGGACTGGCGCGAGTGTCAGGACGGAAATTACCTGTAGCTATTGATACCCCCCTAGGAAGGCTGGATTCTTCCCACCGCAATAACTTAGTTGAGCGCTATTTCCCCACTGCTTCCCATCAGGTGATACTCCTTTCTACTGATACCGAGATTGGCAAAGTAGAAGTGGAACAGTTGAAAGAACAAGAGGCGATCGCCAGGGAATATCTTTTACAATATGATTCGAGTAAGCGTCAGACTACTATTCAATCTGGCTATTTCTGGTAAGCATAATAAATCCCAAATGGTATGACTATGCCAAAGGAGCATCTCAACCCGCATGACCTCTTCCCAAGCTTGCAGTACGGCTTCTCGCAGATCGTTACGGCTACTCCCGGGAGAATGGTCTTTCTCTCCGGACAGGTAGCTTGGGATGCACAGCAGAATCTCATCGGTGGTAAGGATCTCAAAGCACAGACGCTTCAAGCGCTACGCAATGTCGAGAAGGCTCTTGGCACCGCTGGGGCAAGCTTGACCGATATTGTGGCCATGCGGCTTTACGTCGTGGACTATGCTTCGCAGCAAGGACAGCAGATAACAGAGGCGCTGAATGCAGTGTTCTCCGGACAGCCACCGCCTGCATGCACGTGGATTGGAGTGGCGGCGCTGGCAGATGAGGGTTTTCTGATCGAGATTGAGGCGACGGCAGTGATAGAAGAGGAGGAGGTATGACCAAATCCTAAGAATTGCTAGGGCGATTGACGACGGCAAAGAAGTCAAAATAGTAGATACAGTTTCTGAAAATAATCAACAGCTATTACCTCAATAAACTAGCTCAGGTGAAAGGAGTGATCGCTGCTGTTATTTTCTTCTTAAAAGGACTGATGACTGATGACGTCCGACTAATGACCAATGACTAATGACAAGGACTAACGATGTTATTGTTGCCTACTCCGAATTGAATATTGATCGATGAATCTCTAGATTGATATTTGATTGCTTCCAATTTGCTGGGGCATTCTAGAATGCCTTCTTCATTGCGACACGAGATAGAATAAGCATATTCGTGACTTGGATCGACTTTCAATGTAAATGCTTGTTCCTGAACAGGGAACTTATGACTAGTGTTATCTTCACAAGAGCAACAAAACCAGTAAAAGTCAGAGGCTCTGTTTTCTGTTGGGCAATCCCATTTGAAAGTGATTGTTTCATCTGGATTGGATATATACACTAAATTTTCTGGTTTAAAATCGCACTTCGACTCACTAGGAGTGATAAAACCATCGAATTTCATGCAACTACTTGTTAAGAAAAATTGCAATTTTTCTAAGTCATCAGTTATCTGTTGCTCGTTATTAGTATTTACCCTGAAAATTCCCGAAATCACAAATTCAATATGATTTTGAGTTCTAGGTGCTTTCTTTTCTACTTTTACATTTTTGAATGACGGATTATTCTTTAACACCGTGACTAGAGTAAAGATACGCCTACTATCATATATAGTTCCTTCCGCATTCCCTTTTAGCAAGAATTCACCATTCTGCTTAATCATTAGTGAATCTACATTGATGCTTGGTTCGATAGCAGATTTTATTTTTTGGATCAATTGGGGGATTTTCTCATTTTTGATGGCAATAGGTTGTTGGTTTTCAAGGGCAAATATATTCTTAATATCATCTTCTGTATCTTTTTGGCCATCAGGTCCTAATGAAGTGATTTCAATAAAACCTTCAGATTTAGTATAAGTATAGGAATTTTTCCACGGATCTAACAGTAACTCTTTTTTGATATATGGTCCAGTCCATTGCGTTGGAATTGGTTCTGTAGTTGGTTGGTTTACCAGTGCAGCTAAACCTTGTAGCGTAGTGGGGTACATCCCATTATGTGATTCGTAGAACTTCAGAGCTTTAGGAATATTTTTAGTAATAACTGTATAAGAATAAACAATTTTAAATTTTTCAGAGTTGCTTCTCACTGACGTTTTGGGAAGATTACTTCTCTTATTTAATGAAATAATTGATGCAATATAGAATAAGCACAAGATTAAAAGCGGCATAAGTAGTCTTTTATTCATTTCTTGCTTCACCTCGGCTCTCCTGTATCTATGGTGATAAGCAAAGGTTATCTAATGAGCGGGCTTACGCCGTAAGCCCCTACAGCAGGATAATTCCCCAAATGTAGGGGCGCAAGGCTTGCGCCCAAAATGTAATATAAACAAACATTTTACCCCATGATGTCGGGAGAGCCGTTATAATAACGACCAGAACCCTTACCCCCTGTCCCCTGTTCCCTGTTCCCTGTTCCCTGTTTCCTTTTGAGCAACAAACGGGAAACGAGATCATTTCTCTGGCGCTTCAGCAAGAATCTCCTGTAACAGAGGAGAAAGATTAGTATTTAAACGCCCTGCCCGGATAAACTCGGCATAAGTATCTGCCTCAATATCTAATAATTGTTCTCGCAACTGCTCCATATCCAGCGATCGCAACTGGGGATATTCCCGCTGCAACTTTTCAATTTCATCCTCCACACTCTGGAGTTGCCCTTTCACCAGTTCTTTTTCGTAGCGATAAAACTCTGAATCAACTTCTGGAGACATATCTAATTTAGCAAGATAATCCAGCACACGATTCAGGGCAACACGACGGGCAAGTAATTCGGAATATTCTTGACGCAGAGGCTGATCGCCAATTAGATCCAGTTTTTCTAGCAACCATTTAGTTGTCAAACCCTGAACCAACAGGGTAAACAACACTACGCCAAACACTGTGTCGATAATTTCTTGTCTTCCTGGTAGGGTAACTGGTACACTCAAAGCCAGCGCAATAGAGACAGAACCTCTTAAACCGCCCCACCACAGCACCGTTTGTTCCTTTAAACCAATCTTGGTATTAGCCAACCAGTTGCTCAAGCCGCCTAAGCTGTAAATGGCGATGACTCTGGTGAGAACCACAGCCGCGATCGCCATCCCAATCAGGTTTAAATTATCTCCTAAACTGGAGAATTTGATTTGGTCGCCAATCAGCAGAAAAACAATTGAATTGACGAAAAATGCCAAAAAATCCCAAAACTCTGATACCAGCAGCCGCGTGCGCGGGTTCATGCCGATGCGAGAGCCAAAATTCCCTAAAATAATGCCAACGGTGACAACACCAATCACCCCAGAACCCCCTAATTCTTCGGTAATCAGATAAGTTCCGTAAGCCGAAACCAGCGTCAAAGATTGTTCGACTAGGGGTAAATCAAAGCGCTGGGTGAGGTAAGAAATCCCAAAACCAATGAGGCTGCCAATCCCCACGCCGATACCGACAAAGGCAAAGAAACGGGCGATGGTTGTCGGGAGAGAAAACTCGTCAATTCCCAGGGGTATCCCTACCAGCAAGACAAAGGCGACAACTGCTACCCCATCGTTGAATAAACTTTCCCCCTCCATCAAAATGGTTAAGCGTTTCCCTGCACCGAGTTCCCGAAAAAGGGCGATGACAGAAACCGGATCAGTTGCAGACAGACTCGCTCCCACCAACAGGGCGGTAGCAAGAGAGAGGGAAGTAAATTGACTGAGGGCTAAGGCTACGCCAATGACGGAGATGATTACCCCGACAACGGCAAAGAGAGTGACTGGGAACAAATTTGCCTTTAAGTCTCGCCAGCGAATATTCCAAGCGGCTTCAAATAACAGGGGCGGCAGAAATATCTCTAGAATCAATTCTGGGGAGAGATTGACCAGTCGGATATCAATAAATGCCAAGCCTAGCCCGACAATTACCAGGAGTAAGGTATAGGGAATTTGGCGAAACCAGCTAAAAATCCGCGAAACTGTGGCGACACTCAAGGATACCGACAGCACTAACAGAAATTGCTCTAGATTTTGCTTGATCGAAGCATCGGCAATTGTGGACTCTAAGCTCATTGAGTAACTCCAGGAATGATAGTGACTGGTTAATGTATTTTCTCACCACCGAGTCAGTTTTCTAATCGTATCTGTGCTCAATCAGAAACATATTAGCTCTCCTCCTTGTCTTAGAGTATGTTGGAGATTGCTGTTCATTTCATCTCTATCCCTGTAGTTAGAGCCATCGCCGTGCTCACCAATCATGAATCACCAATTACCAATCCCTTTTCTTCGATACTCCTCCAACAGCTAGATGCGCCTGACAGAGGGAATAAATGATTAATCTAGAGTGAATAATCCTTAAATAACCGATCACCAATGACCAATTACCAATGACCAACCAGCTTCCACAACAGCCGCAAACACAAATGAGTCAGATATTGACTCAAACAGTCAAAACCATCCAAGCGAAAGTAAATTTTGGTGCCCTTGGCCTCAAAAAGGGTGCTAAAGTACCAAAACTTCGGGTGCAGGATGCCAATGGGAATAAACCAGATGTCTATCCCCTGTTAGGAGATCGATATTTACTGGGGCGCAGCTCAAAATCCTGCGACATTGTGGTGCGCAATCCGGTGGTTAGTCAGATCCATTGTTCCCTAAAACGAGATAGTAAAAATCCCGGGTCTTTTATTCTCAAGGATGAAGATTCTACTAATGGAGTTTACTTTGGTAAACGCCGCCTGAAATCCTTACCCCTACGCCACAGTGACGTTCTCACCCTCGGACCACCACAACTGACAGCAGCCGTCAAAATTCAGTATCATAATCCACCACCGCTGTGGATGCGGTTGATTCGCTACTCTCTCTATGGTACTGGGGGGGTAATGGGTTTGCTGACATTGTGGATTGGAATTGAGTGGATGAAAATTTCTGTGAGTAACTTACCGGAGGGAGTGACAGGTCCAGTGGTTGTCTATCCCCGCGATGGGCAAACACCATTAAGTCCTTTGCGCAAGAATACCCACCGAGAACTGAAACAGTTATCTGAATTTTCTCCTTACCTACCCCAGGCGGTGATTGCCTCGGAAGATAGTCGCTATTACTGGCATCTGGGGGTTGATCCTATTGGTATTTTGCGGGCATTGCTGGTTAATTACCGGCAGCAAGGAATTCGCCAAGGAGCCAGCACCATCACCCAACAGTTAGCCCGAAGTCTTTTTCTTGAGGTGGGAAGGCAGAATACTGCGGGGCGGAAGCTGCGAGAAATCATAGTGGCATTGAAGTTAGAGGCGATCTATAGTAAGGATGAGCTATTAAAGACTTATTTGAACCGCGTCTACTTGGGGGTTGGTAGTTATGGGTTTGAAGATGCTGCCCAGTTTTACTTTGACAAATCCGCAGCAGACTTAAATCTTTCAGAAGCGGCAACCTTGGTGGCGATTTTACCAGGGCCGAATAGTTATAACCCAGTGCAGGATTATCAGACGGCGGTGCAGCTACGCAATCGCGTGATTAAGCGCATGGCGGATCTGGGGATGGTTAGTCAGGAGGAAGCAGCAAGGGCAAGGCGATCGCGCATTGAAGTTAGCCCCAATGCCCGTCAAACCTTTGCTAATACTATTGCGCCATATTTTTACAGCTACGTCTTTAATGAACTCCGCTTCCTCTTGGGGGAAGATTTGGCCAAAGAAGGTAACTTTATTGTCGAAACAGGTTTGGACCTCGATACCCAGAAAAAGGCAGAAACAGCCCTGCGTAATGCGGTAAGAAAGGACGGTTCTAGCTTCGGCTTCTCTCAAGGTGCAATTGTCACCCTCAATCCCAGTACCGGAGAAATTCTCGCTCTCACTGGCGGTGTAGATTACGGAAAGAGTCAATTTAATCGTGCTACTCAAGCCCAGCGACAGCCCGGATCGACCTTCAAAGTCTTTGCCTATGCTGCTGCTATAGAACAAGGCATCTCTCCTAGAAAACCCTATTCCTGCACTTCTCTCACCTGGAAAGGTCAACGCTATAAGCCTTGTGAGCGCAGTAGTGGCGAAATTGATATGTATCGGGGCTTGGCGCAGTCAGAGAATGCCGTTGCTCTGCGGGTGGCTCAAGACGCGAGTTTAAAAAGCGTGGAGGAGATGGCGCAACGCCTGGGAATCAAATCAAAACTAAAGCCGGTTCCCGGTTTGGTAATCGGGCAAAGTGAGGTCAATGTCCTGGAAATCACCGGGGCTTATGCTACTTTTGCCAATCGCGGTATCTGGAATCGCCCCCACGCGATTAAGCGGATTCTCGATGGCAGCGATTGCAGTGATTATAACAATAGGCAAACCTGTCGGGTGATTTACTCTATTGAAAAGGATAACAATGCCCGCAAATCAGTGATTTCAGTAGGATTAGCAGATACGATGACTAAGCTAATGCGGGGAGTGGTGCAAGCTGGTACTGGTAGAGCTGCCAGCTTAGGACTAGCAGAAGCGGGGAAAACAGGCACAACTGATCGCAGCGTTGACCTTTGGTTTATCGGCTATATTCCTAATCGCCAGTTGGTGACAGGGATTTGGCTAGGCAATGACGACAACTCTCCTACTAGGGGAAGTAGTGGGCAAGCGGCAGCATTGTGGGGCAATTATATGAGAGAAGTTACTCAGTGACATCCTTCCCCGCCTCAACGCAGTAGGCGGGGGCTTTCAATATTGCTATTGAAAATTCGCCTGCATTCCACAGGTTGGAGGGGAGAACTTTGGTATTTTTAAGAGTCAATGAGTAAACATTATCTCATCACCACCTCACCACCTTTTATGCCATACTCAATCAATACCCGACCCCGCAGCGCAGGTCAAGGAAAATTTCAGGGAATCGCCATCGCCTTGACCATTATTTGGCTGTGGACAAGTTTCCTGTTATTTTTACTCTCCTGGGAAATTTCCCAGCTCCATCCAGGGCAAATCTTAATGGCGATCTTGTGGCAGACTTTTCTTTACACAGGTTTATTCATTACCGCCCACGAAGCGATGCACGGGCTAGTTTGCCCCCATAACCTTCAACTCAATCATCTAATCGGTTCTGCTGCTGTAAAGCTATATGCCCTTTTTTCCTATGAAAAACTATTGACCAAGCATTGGTTGCACCATCGCCATCCCGCCAGCCCTCTCGACCCAGATTTCCATGACGGGAGAAATGGGAGTTTTTGGGCTTGGTATTATCACTTTTTGAAAGGCTACTGGAGTTGGAGGCGACTAGGAGGCTTGCTTGCCACCCTCAGCCTCATCAGCTACGGGCTGCACGTCCCTCCACTCAATCTCCTTTTCTTTGTCTTGCTGCCCTCAATGTTGAGTTCACTACAACTGTTTTATTTTGGCACTTTTTTACCGCACCGGGAACCTCAGGAAGGCTACCACCATCCCCATCGGTCTCAAAGCCATGCCCTTCCAAGCTTCTGGTCATTCATTACCTGCTATCACTTCGGCTACCATCAAGAACATCACGAACATCCCGACATTCCCTGGTGGAAGTTACCGGAGATTTATCGCCGGCGGAAAGAACCCGGTGCTGTATCATTGGGTACCAAATTATGATAGGTTTTTCTTAAAACTAGTTAAGATAAACCTATGCCATTTACTCTTGATTCAGCTCGTGGCATTTTCCCCAACACTCTAGCGGCTGATGTCGTTCCCGCTACCATCGCTCGGTTTAATCAGCTCAGTGCTGAAGACCAACTCGCCCTGATCTGGTTCGCTTACCTGGAAATGGGTCAGACCATCACTATTGCCGCTCCCGGAGCAGCCAACATGATGTTTGCCGAGAACACCTTGAATGAAATTCGGCAGATGACCCCCCTGCAGCAAAGCCAGGCTATGTGCGACCTCGCCAATCGCGCTGACACGCCCGTTTGCCGCGCCTATGCTGCCTGGTCTCCCAACATCAAGCTGGGGTTCTGGTATAAGCTCGGAGAGTTGATGGAAGAGGGAGTAGTGGCTCCCATTCCCGAAGGCTACCAGCTTTCTGCCAATGCTTCAGCGGTGCTGCAAGCGATTCGGGGACTCGAACCCGGCCAGCAAATTACCGTCTTACGCAATGCCGTGGTGGATATGGGCTTCGACGTAAGTAAATTGGGCAGCTACACCCCGATATCAGAACCAGTAGTGCCGCCCAAAGAGATGTCCCAGCGCACTGCCGTCAAGATTGAAGGCGTTAGCAATCCCACTGTGCTGGAATATATGAACAACTTGAATGCCAACGATTTTGACGCTCTGATTGCTCTGTTTGTGCCTGACGGTGCCTTGCAGCCTCCCTTCCAAAAACCGATTGTGGGCAAAGATAACGTGCTGCGATTTTTCCGAGAAGAATGCCAGAACCTCAAGTTAGTCCCAGAACGAGGAGTTGAGGAACCGACAGAAGACGACTACACTCAGATTAAAGTAACTGGTAAAGTGCAAACTCCTTGGTTTGGGGGCAATGTCGGCATGAATATTGCTTGGCGCTTCTTGCTCAACCCGGAGAACAAGATTTTCTTCGTGGCGATTGATTTGTTGGCATCTCCTAAAGAACTGTTAAACCTCGCTCGCTAGAACAATGCTGAGTGGAAGTCAATTAAGCAATCAGCAAAAAGGCAGGTAAGTGCTGGGTGTGGTCATAATTAGTTGGTAAGGACATCAGGGGTGAGGGGGTGAGGGGGCGAGAGGGCGATTTCTCCCACTCTCCCACTCTCCCATTCTCCTACTCACATCATCACCAACAGGTTTTGACCACACCCATGAGTGTTCTCTTGTAGAGGATGCTCCGTTTTTTTATTTTTTCGAGGATTATAATATAATCATATATGGTAATCTTACAAGAGATGATTGGTCTAATCAAGACCCATGATTATCAGTCGGTGCTACAAATTAAAACCGAATAATCAACAGGCTGAGTTGATGGGAGAATGGCTTAATATGCTCCGAGCGCATTACAACTATTGTTTGCGGGACAGAATCTCAGCTTATGAGCAAGTAAAAGCTCCGGGGATAGGGGACTATTGTCGATTAGATAACCAAGGTGTTTGTTGTCCGTTAACTTGTAGTGTTAGTAAATCAGCAACGATTGGATACCCCTGGACAAAAAGCAATAACAAGCGTGGAGCTTATGCTCAACAATCATCCAGTTTACCAGAGTTAAAAGAGGCACGCCCTTGGTATAAGAAAATCTACAGTGCTGTTTTACAGCAAAACTTAAAACGTTTAGATAAAGCCTTTCAAAACTTTTTTAAAGAGAAGAGAGGATATCCAAGGTTTAAGACTAGACAGAAATTTAGAAGTTTTAATTATG
>JBFRWF010000172.1:0-9097 GCA_051439465.1 Xenococcaceae cyanobacterium
GCTTGGGAAAAACGAAACCGCTGGCTCATTCTGTAGCAGCCACGGCGGAGGGAATTGATCAGCCCTTTGATAGCCTTTCTAAATAGCTTCAAAAATAGCAGCGCGGGGACTCTTAGGGGGACGAGTCGGGAGGGAGAGAAAAGAGGTCGTCGTCTACTTCTCACTAGCCGACGTGAAAGCCACTTGAGTTGACTTTTTACCATTGCTCTCGATTGTTTTTGGATCTGCCGCAGTAGTTTCTGGACTCCCTGGGCTCGCTTTTGCCTTGACATAATTTCCTGCCAAAGTTAGTGATTTTATTGAGCTGGTTGACTGACAAATCTTATTTTCTCTATGCTTAATCTTATTGTCCCCAATGTTCATTGCTAAAAACACGGTATAATTATGGAAATTAAAAATAAATTTTCTATGAAATAAACCATACTGAATTTATACGGATACCCAAATTTCATATAAGTTTTAATTTTCTTGTCAGTATTTCGCGCAATCTTTAAGAAGGTGTTTGAAAATCCTGTACTTAGTCCTTAGTTCATCACATAATTCTCTTGGAATAAGAAAGGTTCAGTAGAGAGAAAAAGCTGAAGGGGTAACAAGCCCGTCACCCCTTGCTCACAAGGGTAGGTTTTTAACAAAAGGGTGAGTCAGGACGATCGCAGAAACGAAAAAATAAGCTTTTTCTCCCCCTGCTCCCCCTGCTCCCCCTGCTTCCCCTGCTTCCCCTGCTCCCCCTGCTTCCCCTGCTCCCTACTTTTGCCTTTTGCCTTTTGCCTTTTGCCTTTGAGCGAAGCGAGTCCCTGCTCCCCCTGCTCATCTCAACCCGAAATCTAAAAAACCTACCCTTGAAAGGTCACCCCTTGGGGATTGATTAGTCCTGTTTAAAGGAATCCAGCCATTCTCGCAGTTGTTCAGCGGCAACCTCTCTGCCACCTAAACCAAAAGCAAGGGCGATCGCCACGGCAATTCCTCCGACGAGTAAGCCAAAGGCCAAGTTAACAATATTGGGAGCAATACCCATCTGTTGCAGTGCCATTGCTGATACCAGGATGATAATGGCAATCCGAGCAGTTTGTCCCAGCATCTTTGACTGACGAGTATGGGTGCTACTAATCAAATTGAAAGCCAAATTTGCTAGGTATAAACCAATGGCAAATACGATCAGCCCTATGAGTACTTGACCAGCAATCCGAAGAATAACCCCTACCACCGTTTTCAGCGCCTCGATTTGGAGGATATCAACGGCAGTCAGAGTGGCAACCAACATGATGGCAATTAACACGAAGATCCCTGCCAATTCTGACGGTGTTCGGGTTGGCACTGCCTCAGTGGTTTGAATCACGCTTTCTTGTCCAGTTTCTTCGGGCTGCTTTGTCTCTGGTTCAGTGGTTGGGGTTGAACGGGGAAAGGATAAGCCCAGCCATTGGAAGATATTGTTGAAGCCAATCCCGGTGAGAATGTTGGTGAGCAATTCAGAGATATACCGTCCTGCTACATAAGCAAGTACCAGAATCACCACTGCTGCAAAGATGTTAGGGAGGATGTTCAGAACCTGGTTTAGCATGGCGGTTGCTGGTTCTGATATCGCCTGAATTTTCAAAGCATCCAGAGCAGTGATGACTACGGGGATTAAAATCAAGACATAGACAATTGCTCCGAGAATCTGGGAGAGGGATTGACGTCCAGCGGTCGTAGATAGTCCAAATTTTGCTCCAATTAGATCGACTCCAGTGGCAGCTAAAAGATTTATCACCACCCGACGAACCACCTGAGCAATCAGCCAGCCTACTGCACCAATCAGCACCGCTGCCAAAACATTCGGCACTATGGCGAGAATATCATCGAGCAACCCCTGCACTGGTGCCAGGGTTCCCTCTAATCCAAGGGTTTCGAGAATGGGAGTCAAAAAGATTAAGAAGATAAACCAGTACAGCGCGTTACCAATAGTCTCGCTGAGGACGAACTGGTTTTCTTCTGAAGTCTCGCCCACTTGCTGACCCAAGCGCTCATCGAGGCGCAACGCTTCTAACCCCCTTGTCACCAGAAGTTTGGTCAGTGTTGCTAGCAGCCAAGCGAATCCCAACAGAATCGCCGCACCAGCAATCTGTGGCAGGAAGCCAGTTACCTGCTCCAGCAAAGAGTTTAGGGGGTCAGAAACTGCTTGCAGCTCCAGGGCATTTAAAAAGGCAACCAACGCAAAGAGGATGATCAGCCAATAAACCACCTCGGAGATCCATTTCTCGATCAGTGGTAACTCACCCTCTTGTTCCCCGGTAATCCAGGAGGCGATTTTGTTATCTACGTCAGTTTGTTTGAGCAATCTGTGAGTAACCTTCTTCGCAATCACAGCGATGATCCAGCCAACCACCAGGATCAGCATTGCCTTGAGCAGTTCCAGCACTGAGCTGCCCAGATTGAGACCTATTTCTGAGAGAATTTTATCAACCCATGAAAGCGCGTCTGAAGCAACTGGTTGTGTTTCTGGTGTCACTCTCTCTTGCGCCAATATCAATGGCGACAGCCTTTGCATGATTGTGTCAATTATTTGTGTCATTTCTTCCACATTTCCATTCTTTGCTTTAAAAATCTATTTAGGACTCTATAAGCAACAATCACATCAGGTAGCTTTCTCTAACAATAAATTTTGCTTTCATCTTCCTATACACTCATCTATCAGGAGTATCCAGATCAGAGTCAAGTGGATAATAATAACCGTAGGGTGGGCATTGCAGACCAAAAACTTGTAACTCATGCACATAGAGAAATCTGGGCAATGCCCACCCTACAATTTAGCCTGACGGGGTGACAACCCCGTTCAAACCAAGACTAGCCTTGGGTTAAGCTCAATTTTGTTGAGGAAAAAATCAAGCTATTTCACAGGCTTATTGAGAAGCTCTCTTTATTTCAATTATCTCTTTCCCCTTAAGGATAATGCCTCAGCAAAATAGCTGAAAAAATGGTAACTGCTCAATAACCACTGGTGGCAATCGGGAAACAAAGCGATCGGGGGAACAAAGGATAATAATAACCGTAGGGTGGGCATTGCAGACCAAAAACTTGTAACTCATGCACACGGAGAATTCTGGGCAATGCCCACCATAGAATTTAGCCTTCTTTATTTATGTCCACTTACTTAGAGGGTGGATAATAATGACCGTAGGGTGGGCATTGCATACCAAAAATTTGTAACTCATGCACACGGAGAATTCTGGGCAATGCCCACCAGACAATGTAGCATTGTTTATTTATGTCCACTTACTTAGAGGAGTCACTATGTCGCGTCAAGTTTTTGAACAATCTATTCAAATCAATGCCAGTGCGACGGTTGTTGAGCTTTGTATCACTGACCAAGTTTTGATGCACCGCTGGCTTAACCCTCTTCTGCGTTGCGAACCCATCGGCGAATGGAGTACAGATATCGGCAGTCGCAGTCGGTTTGTGATTCAGATTCCTTTATTGCAACCCACCCTGAAAAGTATAGTGGTTGAGCGAGAACCAGGTTTGATTGTTTGGGAGTTTGAGGGTTTTTTTCAGGGGCGCGATCGCTGGGAATGTCAACCCAACCCCAAGGGAACCCAGTTACTCAACCGCTTTGAGTTCGAGATTCCCAATCCCCTGGTAAGTTGGGGCTTCAACAATTTTGCGGCTAACTGGACAAAAAACGACATGAAGACTCAGTTGCAACGACTCAAACGGGTAACAGAGGAGATATACCAAACAAAGGCTTGAGGGAACTTCGGATCAGGGAACAGGGAATAGGTAATGGGGAATGAGGAATAGGGAATATAGCAGTCCTAAATGAGTCATGGCAAATCAGGTCTCTCTCATCTGCTCATCTCGACGTGAAGTGGTAATCCATCAAAGATTATACCCTAATTTTACTCTTTTTATCGTTTAAGTCCCATTTACTCCTTATTTCTGTTGTTTCAGATGTTGCGAATATTTCAGATAATTGATATGGTAGAGATAAATAAACATTATTGGCTCTCGCTAATTCTCGGACTAATAGCTATCAAGTAATGAGTAAAAATAATGATTGTTTCTTGTCATATAAAGAAAAAAAAATTCCTTTGTCAGAAGCTGAATATCAAACTATTCAAGAGGTGTTAAAGATAAAAAGAGAGGGGAATTGTTTTACTATTGTCCCTCATCATAAGTATCTTACAACTCAAGAAGCAGCTGATTTATTGAATGTTTACCGACCTTATTTGGTAAAACTTCTTGAGCAGAAAGAAATCCCTTATATTCAAAGACAAAATCGTCGCAAAATCTTAGCCCAAGATGTTTTTTATATCGCAAAAAGAGAGATGCGAACCGCCGAAAAATCCTGAGAGAGTTTTCCCTTGGTATCAAAGAAGATGGGTTATATGATTTAGATTCTGATGAGCTTAATGAAATTATTAATTAACCGGAATTTATCTGATTATTTGGGCAGCCCAATCAGTGAAAAAACCAATTGTAGTGCTGGATGCTTGTGTGTTGATTCCTATGCCTCTTTGTGATATACTCCTCAGAGCGGCTGAAGCTTCTCTATACAGGTTTCATACATCTGAACAAATTCTAGAAGAAACGGCGAGAAATCTGGCTAAAATTTTGGTAAGGAGAAATAAATTAGAACCGAAACTAGCCGAGCAAAAAGCTCGAAAACGAGTTCAACATCTGGGGGCTAGGGGATAGGGAATTGATTTTGTGAGAAATAGCTCAAAATAATTTCACGCACTTTCTCTCCTCAAAAATTCGGGTTCAGAAACTAACTAAATGGAATGGCACTGACTTAAGCTATTGGAGCCAGCGACTCTTCTCGCAACCGCAACAGGCGTTCACCGTAAATTATATGCTATTCTTCGTTTAGCGTAGCATAAACAATTACGCTGAAACAATGTATAATTATGATGTATTTGGCTAAGAAGCGATCGCTCATTAAAAGTAACCTCTTAAAATAAATCTAAAAAGGAGTCAATCATGAAATGGCAAGAAGTTTGCGAGAACAAATATTTACAAGACTTACCATTCAAGATAGAATTAAACAAATGGGGACAAATTGTCATGAGTCCAGCTAAACCCAAGCACTCATTTTATCAAGGTAGAATTGTAGGGCTACTAGAGGGATTTACGGACAAAGGAGAGGTAATGCCAGAGTTGGCTATTCAAACCACTGATGGGGTTAAAGTAGCGGATGTGGTTTGGGCTTCAGATGAAAAAGCAGACATTATTATCGAGGAAGATGTAGCTTCCATTGCTCCTGAAATTTGTGTGGAGGTAAGATCTGCCAGTAACACGATTAAAGAAATGGCAGAAAAGAAAGATTTATATTTTGAAGCAAAAGCAGAAGAAGTTTGGCTGTGCGATGGAGAAGGAAGAATTAGATTCTATAATCAACAAGGTGAATTAGAGCAATCTTTATTAGTCCCCGATTTTCCCAAGCAAATTGAACGAAGAAAACAGTATTATAAGTAACTATTCCATCTGCGATCGCCTGTAAACTTGGCTGTTAGTCTAAACACCAGTCAATCAAGTTTCTCCTGAAAATTCCTCTGGATCGACTCCCCAATTTGCCCAGCGAATTGCTTCACGGGCTGATTGCATATCAGGTGGCACGCGCAAGGCGTGAATGTATCCTGTGCTAGGGCAAGTCATTTTTAATAAATAAATTGCCTCGACATCGATATCATTATCGATTCTGAGTAGAGTGTATTCCCGCCAAGTATCCAATTCAATCACTTGCAATTCTTGGCAAATTCGTGCGTAGCCAATCCCCTGAATTAGCACTCGCCTTAGTTCGGCATTCTGCTCTTCTAAAAGCCATTGCGATCGCCACTGGTGGGGGTGAATTCTTCCGTATTTTTCCGGTAAAATCACATTCTGATAGGCGTAAAGGCTGTATCCATCGACAAATTGAATTGCGGGTTCTCCTTCAGCGTGGAGGCGATTTTCATTGTCAAAGGATAATTTGGTGGGGCGATCGCAGGCGAGGCAAGTCTTCTCAAACGGGAAAACCCAGCCACAATCCTTGATTAGCGACTGCAACGCTGACCATTTCTTTTTATCTAGGTCGCAATTTAAGACAGAAATACAGAAGTCAATTAGACTAGCGGAGGAAGTCTCTAAATCAGAGCGTAACAAACCATACATCAACCCGATGCCGTCCACCATCTGAAACCACGGAAACAACTGCTGCCTCAATTCTTGTTCCCACTCTTGAATCGGTGGTTGATGCAATATCCGATCTAAAACTGGTTCTGCTACATGCTTCCAAAGTGGTTCCCCCACTTGATGCCATAGGGAGTCTCCTACTTGCACCAGCAGTTCTCCCCCCAGCTGTTTCCGCAGTTGAGAGCGCAGTTGTTCCTGGTGTTGCTTCCATAGATACCTTAGCAGTTGAGAGTGCAGTTGCTCCTGTAGTTGTCCTAACCGTTGCCACTCTTGCTCCGACATTTGCCCTCCCAATTGCTGTATCAGTAAAGCCATTGGTTGAAGCACTGGTTGCAACTGTTCATTGAGTTTCAGCTGTATCCCTAGTTGTTGCCACAGTGGTTCTTCCAGTTGCTTCTCTAGCTCCCCAGACAGTTCAAAGGAGAATGGCATCGTTAGCAGAGGGGCTCCCAGTTGCTGTGCCAGTTGGCGGGGTGGTTGCGCCAAAAGTTCCACCTTACCTGCGTTAGGGCTACTGAAAAAGCGAATCTCAGGCTCTTTTTTCCCCATCACAGCATAGACAGCCCTCACTGCTGCTTTAGCCTTTTGACGATCAAGGGGCTCAGTGGAGAGGGCGATCGCTTTCCACTTTTCCCTATATAAAGGAATCAGAGCCTCTTGCTCAGGAGTAAGCTTTTTCATCCTAGTCTGCGACATATCGCCATCCCAGAGGTTCGTATTCCCGCTGAACCCTCACCATCCAGCTACCTTGGGGAATCTTAATTTGCTTATGCTCTTCGTGGGTTAAGGTTGCTGTTTCTGAGAGGACACGCAGGTAAAGCGTACCATCTTTTTCGTACAATTGGGCTTGTCCTTCACTGATGCGGTGAGAGTGTCCGGTTACTTCTCCTTCTGCCAGAGTCAGGTGAGGGAGCGTTTTTCCCAGGGTTTGCTCTACAGGTTGTAAAATTACGTCGCCTTGTCTAATAGGTTGCATGGCTATTTCTCTCAATGTTGCTTGTTTCAGAAATTTTGAGGAATATAAATTACCTCTATTGGCTCTACCATTTTTATTATACTACAAGGGCTGAAACTCCTATTATTTCGTCATAATTTGGTAACTTTTGATACATAAGCATAGTAATTGTGGTAGAGCCCATTTTGTTCAAAAAATACCCCCTCCCACCTAGAAAAAGAGGCGGATCTAAGAGGGGGAGCTAAAACACCTCAAGGAAACTAAACCATATCAAACTCCCTTAAGTATAACTTACCCATTTACACTGAATTTCATATCACCCCCGTCAAAATTTTTCCGATAAATTACGGTTAACCCAGCAGCTTATAGAAAAAGTAAAACTACGGTATGCCTGAAGTTACCCCGTACAAATGTACTAAATTTGCCTCAAAGTCTGACTAGGCATAGCATAGGATGATTGCCTCCTCAGGGCTGTACCCATGTATTTTTATTATTTCTTAAGATTTACTCGGGCTAGACTTGTGCCATAATAAAAGTTCGCTCTCGTTTTGGCATCTCTCAAGTTATTTGGGTGGGAGATAGAGGGATGATTACCCAGGCGAGAATTAGAGAAGATTTAAAAGAAACAGAAGGATTAGACTGGATTACCGCTTTAACTAAGACTCAAATTCAGAAGTTAGCCGAACAGGAAGCGGTTCAACTGGGACTTTTTGATGAAAGAGATTTAGTTGAATTAGAATCGGCTGATTATCCGGGAGAAAGATTAATTGCTTGTCGCAACCCTTTAGTAGCGGCTTCTAATCAAGCTAAACGAGAAAAGTTACTAGAAGAGACTGAACAAGAATTAGAGGCAATTGTCGCGGCGACTAAGCGAGAGAAAAGAGCCCTCAAAGGAGCTGATAAAATTGGGGTAAGAGTGGGAAAAATTCTGAATAAGTTTAAAGTGGGGAAATTTTTCGAGTATGAGATAACCGATAACAGTTTTTCTTATTCAAGGAAAATCGAAGCTATTGCTGAAGCGGAGGCTTTAGATGGAATCTATATTCTGCGGACTTCAGTATCAGAAAAAATCTTGTCTGCTCCTGAAACAGTGAGAGCTTATAAGAGTCTGTCCCAAGTCGAGCAAGCTTTTCGCTCTTATAAGACGATAGACTTAAAAGTCCGTCCTATTTACCATCGTCTCGAAGATAGAGTGAAGACCCACATATTTTTGTGTATGTTAGCTTACTATGTGGAATGGCATATGAGGAAGTCCCTAGCTCCACTTCTGTTTGATGATGAAGAAATGCCTGAAGCTAGAGAAGAGGTTGTTTCAGTTGTAGCTAAGACACAAAAGTCGAAAAAAGCCAAGTCTAAAGCTGCTATTAAACGGACTGAAGAGAACCTCCCAGTGCATAGTTTTGCCACTTTACTGCAAGATTTAGCCACAATTACTAAGAATAAAATTCAATCTCACTTACCGGGAGCTAACCTCATATTTGAGAAGATTACCCAACCGACTCTCGTGCAACAGAAAGCATTTGATTTACTAGGAGTTTCTCTAATATGTACCCAGTAAGTTCGAGGTGAGAAATCGATCAAAGCTTGACTAAGCACAGGTTGTAGCGATTTGTCAACGGGGAACTTCAGGTATGCAGTGGCTATACGGTATAAATACTTATGCAGAAACCGGATTACTGTTCCGTCTAGATGAGAAATATCTGTCAAAACCTGTTAAGATAATCATATGATTAGCAGGTATTTGGGGAATGGAACGCAGATATAAGCCGGGGGAATTGGCCGAAAAAGTCAATCCCACAGTAGCAACCCTGAGAATTTGGGATATAGCACTTCCCATGCTGGTGAGGTACAGCTAGACCTCATATATAAATCCTTTCCGATTCGATAGTGTACCTCACCAGACCGGGAAACGCTATAAAACAGGGAAACTCCCTGCCAAACGACTCACAGCGTGGACATCGTTATTATACCGATGAGGATTTAACGAAGCTCTGA
>JBFRWF010000173.1:0-18243 GCA_051439465.1 Xenococcaceae cyanobacterium
AGAACACCGATTCAGTAATCTGAGGGTGTTGGGGCACGGCGACATAAATATCTCGATCAGGTGCAGAATGTTAATGATGCCGTGCCCCTACTCTTCCGAATCTTTATTACTGAATCGACGCTCTAGCAATTGTTGACTCAGGGATAGCAGGGTGCGGAATGTGGGTTTTGGGTAACAAAAGCATGAGAAAATTAGCCATCACCAGCAGTATTGAGTAGGGTGGGCATTGCAGTAAGGGATTGTCAGTGCCCAAAGAGTGAATTTTTGTGCAATGCCCACCATCCCAGAGTGAAGGGTTGAGTCTGGTGGGCATTGCTGATTGTGACTCTTTGGGTAAATCTTACAATTGACACCGCAATGCACACCCTACAAAACTTAATAAGTCTTAACAATCATTGAAAAATTTGATCTACATGGAGTCTAGCAATTGTTGACTCAGGGATAGCAGGATGCGGAATGTGGGTAAGAATACCAGTCTCAATCATCCGGTGATATTCTTTTACTGTCCATAGGCGGGTTTTGGTGGCAGTCATTAAATTTATCCCCTTTCGTCTTGCGATAGAACAGTCAAGTTTCAACATATTCTGAGACAATTGTAATTATTCCCCTATGGATAATAGGATCCCCACAAGGCCCATGTCTTCTCCAACTACTAGTCCTTACAAAAGCAGATTACTCAACTTTATCAATCGCCAATATATACACTTCAGTGACCGATTGGAGAAAACAGCCCGCCAGTTGAAAGTGGCGGCAGAGTGGGGAGTGCAAATACTGATCTACCCAGTTTACCTGCTGGTACAAACCGGGCGCATGGCTGGGCGTCAACTAGAGCAAAAAGTCGAGCAAGCTCAATTACCAAAATCCACCCCCGATACAAATCATCAGCAACCACCCAGCGCAGACAAACCAATTGAGCAAGTCTTAAAGGTGGTTGAACCTTGGTTGTCCCCAACAATACCACCATCAACCGAATCCGGTTTTCTCACCCCCTATTCCAGAGAAAGCAAGGGAGCAGAGGGAGCAGGAGAGGACACAACACGGATACATGAACGCGGATGCACGGATAACACCGATAAATTAATCGGTGTATCCGCGATAAAACGTATTTGGGCTCAAATCCTAAAACCTGTTAAAGAAAAAGTCCCCCTGCAAGCTCCTGCAAAGGCTTCAGAGGCGTCAAACATCCAAACTATTCCTGCTCAAGATATCATTGCACAGTACCCCACGGAGCTAAAACAGCCAACAGAAGCATCGAGAGAAAACCCCATAGTTATTCAGGGCGTTGCCACCCTCACAGAGACGCGCACCCTAGTCTTCGTAACCAGGGAGAATCAAATCCTAGATATTCTCACTCAAGAGCAGCAGCAAAAACTACAGCAGCGCATTAGCTGGGAAATAGCTGACTATTGGCATGAGTGGCGTTTAGCACAAGCAGCGGCAAGGAAATTTCCAGGGCTTTTACCGAGCTTCAAAACCAATAGCTCAAATGTATTACCCCCTGTGCGACTCTTCTGGAAAATGATGCGCTGGGTGCAAACTAGTCCAGTAGCGATCGCCATAAATCTCTTCGGAGAATCAACCCTCGTCCTTACCTTTACACCCACTCCCCGCCCAACTGCCCCCAATACACCTCCAGTTGCCCCCACAGGAGTATTAGCCACCCTAGACGATACAGTTGCCGATCTAGAAGCACAACAGTTAGTGCCAGCAGCACAAATTGCCCATACTCTAGGCGATCGCTTTAGGGGACTGGGACAACAGCTACCGGAGCGATTAAATCCCTTCCACCATCCCACCACCTCTCCAGAAACTTCAGAACCCAACCCTTTTCAGATACAATCCCTCATTAGCGCAGCTATTGACTACTTCTTTGGCAAACACCGGGAGCAATTCCCAATCCAGGGTAATGATGCGGAGGCACTTATCCTCCCACAGCAAAGAGAAACCGCTCAATTACCTGGGAATTCTTCTGCTTCCTTGCCAACCGCTTCATCATCAGAGCAACTACTGTCAGCAGCCTCTGAAGAATATCCCCAGTTACCCAGAACAAAATTAACTCCTACCCTAGGCGATCGCCTTCGGGGATTGCTGCAAAAGTTAAAGACTTGCTTGAGTCCCCCCCAGGATTCAATAGTGTCTCCAGAAGCCTCACAACCCGATCCCTTTCAGATTCAAGTCCTAATTCGTGCGGCTGTTGACTACTTTTTTGGCAAACACCGAGGGCAATTCCTACCCAAAGGCAATGATACCTCAGCAGTCATCCCTCCAGAGGAGCAAGGAGAAAGCCATAATTTACCAACGGCTGATTTCCCTACTCAACAACTGCCAGCAGCTTCAGAAGAAGACCCCTGGTTATCCTGGGAAGATCTATTCGATGACGCTGCATCTACAGAAGTTGTCAGTGGAAAATCAAGAGGACATCGCCCTAGTAATTCCCCTGAGCCAGCTCAGTTGTCGGGCGCTCCCAAAACACCTATAAAGCCGGGAAATTCGCGTAATCTGAGTCGGCGGCGACGGCAAAAGTCTAAATCTTTGCAGTTTACCAAATCAGCGCCTAACAACTTAACCAAAACTCAAAACCGTCCTGGGACTGTAGATCATTCTCCCAGTAATTGTGCGCCCTTTACCCAATCCCAAACTGAAGATACTACCCTTGAGCCAGCACCAGATTGGGTTGAGACTAAGGCAACTCCCATGGGCTATGTCAAACATCCCTTGGAGAGAATACTAGAATGTCTCGACCGTATTATGCTCTGGCTAGAAGAACACATCCTGAGTATCTGGCACTGGATTCTTAACATCCTCTCCCGGTAAACGCGACCCTACCTTCTGCGCTATACTCGAAGATTACCAAGTCACAGACTTAACAGTAATTCAATCATGGCACGTAAACTTTTAAAACTGAATACTTTGTCACTAATGGCACTGAGTTTATTTTCATCAAACTGACCAAACAAGATACACCGCAGTACGCCTTTTCTAATGAGTTCTCTATACTTAATCGCGGGAATGACTTGTATCCCGTCATGAGGATTTTAAAGCGTCTGGGTCAATTAATTTGCTAATGGCTAATCCCCGATCTTACTGGAGTTTAGACTAACTTAACCCGATGCTCATACGCTTACGGTACAGTTTGACTACTAAGAACCCATAAAAATTTGACTCAGCCTCTCAAAAAGGCTCATAACAATGGTAATAGTTTAAATAATTATTTTAAGCAGCCCGTTTTTTCTCTTTTTTTGGGCGAGTTACTGTTTTTTTGACCACTGGATAACGAGGTTTTTTATTCCTTTTTTTTCCTTTCTGCCAACCTGGGGACTTGACGCTCCTTTTTGGCGATTTAGCAGGAGTACCAATCGCGGCTAAAAGTCCGGGAAAGCTTTGGGCAACTCTTCCAGGGGTTAATTTCTCAGTGGGCTGAGGCTTTTGCCACGGAAGAGGATTATCTTCGATCATCTCACGAGCTAACCATAATTGCCAAGTAAAAATGGGCATCAAATCACTCCATCGCTGTCCCTTGGCTGTAGTTCCCAATTTGGCCTTTGTCCAATGTAATCTTTGTTAGACTTCGTCCCTGCTGACGCAGCTCAGGAATCGGTTCCAATGTTCAATGGCAAACCGTCTTAAGTAAAACGACCACAGAGATGTCAAAGACAGTTTTTCTAATCCAATCCAAGCTAACCACATTGGTTTTGCTGCTTTTTGAGACAGCCCTTGGCCCTTTCTCTGAATCAGAATGATTTCCATGGGATGGTCAGGAGAATGATAAAAATGAAACTGACTCCATCTTTGAATTTCTATTAGTCCCCAAGTTGGGTCATTAATTTCAATTGATTCCATAGGAATCGCCCAAGTGGTGGGGTCAGACAATTTCATTTTATCACCATGCTTCTTGGGTCTTCCTTTGCCTTGATAAGTGGTCGGTTCGCCAAAAAGGCAACGGTTAGGCCGTAACCGCATTAATTTATCTGCCTTAATATCTGCTGTCAGTTTGACAAAATTAGCGCATCCGTTCTTGTTCACAACTTATAGCTACCCGAGAATCATACGCTTACGGTTCAGTTTGAATGACGGGGAAATAGTCTCAACTCCAGTAGCGCTACTTTTATGCACTCGCGGAGCGAGACCACCTGTTGGGATAGCGATCGCAGTCGTGGGATAGCGATCGCAGTCGTGGGATAGCGATCACAGTCCGTGGGGTAGCGATCGCAGTCCGTGGGGTAGCGATCGCACTCCTGGGGTAGCGATTTAGTCTAAACTCCAGTTATAAGGTGCGGCAGGCAAAAACAGCTCGCAATCCTCAGTTGTCAACAGAGGCAAAACTGACTATACCGCCGGTAAAAAATCCCACATTGTTGCGAAGTTCCGAGGTAGGCATAGCTATCAAACAGTTTGGCAGCAAAGTCCAAGGCGGCTACACCTACCGAGATTTAGCCCAAAATTTTCTTAAGCACAGTGTTAAAACACCTACCTATAAAGCTTTCAAAGACGACTTATACCAATACATAGAATCTTCAATTGACCCTAAATACGGGAAACATCAGTTTAACAAAATACTGTATAAAAAGCTACAAAGCACTCTGCAGGACTGTAATTCCCAGAAGCCCAGTAATTTTCTGTTGCGGCACACCTGTAGCCAGCTATTTAACTTCTTAGTGGTGGAAAGTCCTCAGAATCCTGAGCACTATGTTTTTCTGGAACTAATTACCAACCTGGGAGCAACTTGTACCATTGGTTTGCTGTTAAAAATAGTGCTGCTGTGCCCCATAGTCAAATCGGACTTAGAAAAACGCTTCTCTATCCTGTTTAATCACTATAAATCCTTCACTAGAAAACAAGTTGCCTGGTTAATCAAAGCCCTAGAAAATCTGCATATTGCTTTCATCGTCAACTTTGGACGGTTAGATTGGTCTTATTTAAAGCAGATTATGTAGTTTATTGAAGTGGTGGACTCTGCTATGGATTATGATTACTTCTTAGGTGAAAGTGAAGCAAGAGTGCGATCGCCTTCCAAATTACTGTTCTCGATTGAGAGCGATCGCTTGGGGGAGAGAAGGAGCGATCGCGCTGTTGAGGTGAGAAAGTTAGGCTCTACCGAACCTAGTATGCTAAATTGATGCGTAGAAATTGGGAACAGGGAACAGGGAACAGGGGTAAGGGTTATGCTCGTTTTATATTCGATCTAAGCTTCGCGAAGGCGCGAATTATGTGTTCAAGATTATGACAACAACTAACGACATTAAACAACAGCTTCTTAATCGGATGACAGAACTGGGAAAAATCTCCAGACAGCGATACCTAGATGCTGGCGGCGATCCGCGACTGTCGGTAGGCAGTCTCAATAACAACGATTGCCTCACCGATAAAGAAAAACAAGAACTCCGAGATTTATTCAATCAGGTTGTTACCGATGAGGATATTGCTACTTATCTGAAAAAAAATGGCACTTGGCGAGAGCGGTATGCGGCTATGAAAGAGAGAATGAGGTTACGGGAGTAGCTGTCGGGAGCGATCACAGCCTATAGCTAGGCTATTGAATTTGGGATTAATTTGAAAAGAGAAATTCACACAACTTTTCACCAGAGAGGTGATTATGAAGGGGCGTATGGCATACGCCCAATCTCTATTTTTAATTGGCGAGATTTGGGTGCAAGCCTTGCACCCCTACAAACCCCTCACCCCCATCCTTACAAGTGTAGGTTTTTTACATTTATAGTTGAGATGAGCAGGGGGAGCAGGGGGAGCAGGGGAAGCAGGGGGAGAAAAAGCTTATTTTTTCGTTTCTGTGATCGTTCTGACTCACCCTTTTGTTAAAAACCTACCCTTGTGAGTCACCCCCATCTCCATCACTACCAACAGAAATTGACAGACCTTATTTTCTGTTTCAACTCATTCCATGAGACTGCATCGACCTCATTATTCTCTAATTCTAATAATCTTTTTCCATATCAGTAAGCTTAGGCGTTGGGAGTTGCTTGCGGGTATAACTACCTATATTTCAAGGTGACTGGTGACTGGGAAGAATTTATAACGGGGGATTGAGATTTCTTTCCGAGTTCTTTACTTTTGGCTCTTAGAGTGCAACTTAAGTATGACATTTATCGTTGGAGATAATTCCTATAATGGTAAAGGCTACCAACTTAAACCGGGACAAACGAGTTGAGACAAAGTATCAGGTTTCAGGTTCGGTGGTTTCAGGGGAGGATACTTTTATAATGCCTGCAAAACCAAACTTATCCTACGCATATCAAGCAGGGGGTACTTTGCTGCCTGATGCCCCCTGCTATGTAGTGCGGCAGGCTGATCAAGACCTCTACAACGCTCTGAAGGCAGGCAAGTTTTGCTATATCCTCAACTCCCGACAAATGGGCAAATCTAGCTTGCGGGGGCGAGCAATGGGTAGGTTACAAGATCAAGGGGTTGCCTGCGCCTTCATCGACGTTACGGCAATTGGGAGTGAGGGTGTCACTTCAGCTCAGTGGTATGCAGGCATCATCCGCAATCTGGTGAACAGTTTCAACTTCCAGATAAATCTCCGAAGTTGGTTGCGCGATCGCGACTATCTCACTCCAGTACAGCGGCTGAGTGAGTTTATCGAACAAGTGCTTCTAGCCCAGATTCCTCAACACATTGTCATCTTTATCGATGAAATCGATAGCATTCTCAAATTAGACTTCAAGGACGATTTTTTTGCCCTGATCCGGGCTTGCTATAACCAACGTGCCCACATTCGAGAATACCAGCGCCTTACTTTTGCCCTGTTGGGGGTAGCAACGCCTTCAGATTTGATTAAAGACAAGACTCAGACGCCGTTTAATATTGGCCAAGCCATTGATTTGCAAGGCTTTAAGGTAAACGAATTGCAGCCGTTAGCCAAGGGATTAGAGGGGAAGGCAGACAATCCCCAGAAGGTTCTCAAAGCTGTGTTAGCTTGGACGGGGGGACAACCTTTTCTGACTCAAAAGCTTTGTCAATTGGTTCGACAATCTTCAGTTTCTATTCCGGCAGGCAGAGAAGCAGAGTTGATTGAGCAGCTAGTGCGTATCCGGGTGCTCAAAAATTGGGAATCTCAGGATGAGCCGGAGCATTTGAAAACTATTCGAGACCGACTCCTCAGCAATGAGCAACGCGCAGAGCGTCTGCTGGAGCTATATGAGGATATTTTGCAACAAGGAGAAATGACAGCAGATGGTAGTCCTGAGCAAGTGGAATTGCGGCTGTCAGGGTTAGTGATCCAACAACAGGGCAAGTTAAAGGTATACAACCGCATTTATAAGTCCGTCTTTGATCAAAGCTGGGTTGACAAGGTGTTAGCGGATTTGCGACCCGATGCTAAGGTAATACAACAAAGGCTGTAAGATCAGGAGTTTATATTACATTTTGGGGGCAAGCCTTGCGCCCCTACATTTGGGGAATTATCCTGCTGTAGGGGCGCAAGGCTTGCGCCCGCTCATTAGATAACCTTTGCTTATCACCATAGATACAGGAGAGCCGGATAGCCGAAGTCTTGTTAAGCTTTGTTTAGACAAGGAGTGCATGCATAAATTAAAGTAACTTGGAATATGGCAACTGAGCAGCAGTTGTAGTAAAAACTGATGAGTTGGGAACTGGTTAGAAGTTGTACTGTAGCGATCGCCACCCCCCAAGGCGAGGTGGGAGGGACTGGGTTTTTCATCTCCCCGAAAGGACATTTACTCACCTGTGCCCATGTGGTTGAGGATGTTGGTGGCTGGGAAAAGGTGCGGGTGAAGGGACAGGCTGTGAGCTTGGTTTATTTGGGCGATCGCACTGAAGATGATTTTGCCGTCTTGCTTTTATCTGGCTATCAGGGCAACTTTGTCCCCCTGTCACTGAATTTTAAGCCCATGGCTCGCTTTCTGGCAATCGGCTATGGTCGTCGTGACTTTCCTGAAGGAGCCTCCATTGATGGGGGAATTACGGATATAAATCCCCATAAAAAATATAATAATTTGCTCATGCTGCGGCTGCGGGTCATGGCTGATGCTCAAAGGATTCAGGGAGGCTATAGCGGTTCTCCTGCCTTTGATGCCGAAACCCAAAGGGCGATCGGACTCATTGCTGTCTGCGACAACACTGAAGGGGCTTTGGCAGTACCTTTGACTACGATGCGAGAAAAATGGCCAACGTTAGACCAGTTTCTCAATCAACCAGCTCCAGTGCCACCTGTGACGACTGTGGAAACCACTTCCCAAAGCCAGCGAGTTTTTATCAGCTACCGTAGCAAAGACCCCGATCTTAGCCTTGCCCAGAAGTTCTATGAATATTTGAAAGCAGCGGGACATCAGCCTTTTATGGCGGGAGCTAGTATTAAGCTGGGGGAAAATTGGCCCCAGCGTATTGACAGAGAGCTTAAGCAATGCGATTACTTCCTCTTGCTGCTATCGCCCGAATCGGTAACCAGTGAGATGGTGACAGAAGAGGTGCGACGGGCAAAGGAATTACAATCTCGCCATCAGGAACATAAGCCTATAATCCTGCCCATCCGCGTCAATTTCCCCCTAGATGCCCCCTTAAATTATAACCTGCGGGGCTATCTGAGTCGGATTCAACAACGAGAGTGGCAGTCATCTGCAGACACCTCTGGAATTTTGCAGGAAATTCTGAGTCTGTTGTCGGCAGGGGAAGCACCAAAGCAAGCAGAATCTGAGATCAAGGTAGCACCTGCGGTGGAAAGTCCTAACTCTCCACCTCTACCAGTGGCAGAACCAGAATTACCCAGGGGGCAAATAGGACTGGCTTCTCCCTTTTACGTGAGCAGGGAACCCCTGGAGTCTCGCTGCTATCAAGCAATTGAAAAGCGAGGCGCTCTTATCCGGATTAAAGCGCCTCGACAGATGGGTAAAACCTCGCTGCTGTCTAGGATTCTGCACCACGCAGAGCAGCAAAGCTGTAAAGCTGTGTCTCTGAGTTTTCAGCAAACTGATGAGAGCATTTTCCAGGATTTGAATCAGTTTTTGCGGAGGTTTTGTGCGCTGATTAGCCGCCAGTTGGGGGTATCTCCCAGGAAGGTAAATGAATGCTGGGATGATGAACTGTTTGGTCCTAAGGATAACTGTGATGAGTATTTTAAGCAATATTTGTTGGCAGACCTCAATAGTCCCTTGGTATTGGGTTTAGATGAAGTAGACCGGATTTTTCCTTACAATCAGGTAGCTAAGGAATTTCTGATGCTCTTAAGAGCCTGGAATGAGAAGGCGAAGGTTGACAGCACCTGGGCAAAACTGCGGCTGGTGATGGTGCATTCTACGGAAACTTATGTGGTGATGGATACAAACGCCTCACCGTTTAATGTGGGGCTGTCTATCGAATTGCCAGAGTTTAACCCAACACAGGTGCTGGATTTAGCAAAACGTCATGGACTGGTATGGGGGACTGGAGAGGTAGAACAATTAATGGGTATGGTGGGAGGACATCCCTATCTAGTGCGCTTAGCTCTTTATAAGATTGCCCAACAGGATCTCACCTTAAATCAGTTGTTGCAGGAGGCTGCTACTGAATCTGGTCTTTACGGGGACCATTTGCGACAGCATCTGTGGAATTTGCAACAGCATCCAGAGTTGATGGCAGCATTTAAGCAGGCGATGATGACAACCCAGCCAGTGCGCTTAGAACCCATACTTGCCTTCAAGTTACATGGGATGGGATTGGTGAACCGACAAGGCGATGATGTGATGCTTCGCTATGATTTATATCGTTTGTATTTCCGAGAGCGCTTAAGAGTTGGCGTTGCAAAATCAAGGGATGATTTGAACTCCAGAGACGGGGAGACGGGGAGACGGAGGGACGGGGAGACAAGGTTTTAGAAAGAAAATCCAAAATCCAAAATCATCCCGCAAATCTAGCTTGCAGGTGCGAGTATTTATCTAATCATTAAATATTGATTTGCATTGTTAGGAATTCTTGACATAATAATTTCAATCTGGCGCTCATGTCCGTTGACATTCACTGAAATCTTAACTAGAATTTTAAGATTGCTCTCGTTGGCATAGAAAGAGCATTGGCTACCAACTTAAAACGGGACAAACTGGTTGAGAGAAGGTGTTAGGTTTCAGGTTCGGTGGTTTCAGGGGAGGATACTTTGAATACTTTTATGATGCCTGCAAAACCAAACTTATCCTACGAATATCAAGCAGGGGCTGCTTTGCTGCCTGACGCCCCCTGCTATGTAGTGCGGCAGGCTGACCAAGATCTCTACAACGCTCTGAAAGCAGGCAAGTTTTGCTATATCCTCAACTCCCGACAAATGGGCAAATCTAGCTTGCGGGGGCGAACAATGGGTAGGTTACAAGGTGAAGGGGTTGCCTGCGCCTTCATCGACGTTACGGCAATTGGGAGTGAGGGTGTCACTTTAGCTCAGTGGTATGCAGGCATCATCCGCAATCTGGTGAACAGTTTCAATCTTCAGATAAATCTCCGAAGTTGGTTGTGCGATCGCGACTATCTCCCCCCAGTACAGCGGCTAGGGGAGTTTATCGAACAAGTGCTTCTAGCCCAGATTCCTCAAAACATTGTCATCTTTATCGATGAAATCGATCACATTCTCAATTTAGACTTCAAAGGGGACGATTTTTTTGCCCAGATCCGGGCTTGCTATAACCAACGTGCCAACAATCCAAAATACCAACGCCTTACTTTTGCTCTGTTGGGGGTAGCAACGCCTTCTGATTTGATTAAAGACAAGAATTACACACCGTTTAATATTGGCCAAGCCATTGAGTTACATGGCTTTAGGCTATATGAAGTGCAGCCGTTAGCCAAGGGATTAGAGGGAAAGGCAGACAATCCCCAGTCGGTTCTCAAAGGGGTGTTAGATTGGACGGGGGGACAACCTTTTCTGACTCAAAAGCTTTGTCAATTGGTTCGAGAATCTCCAGTTTCTATTGCGGCAGGTAGGGAAGCAGAGTTGATTGAGCAGCTAGTGCGTACCCGGGTACTCAAAAATTGGGAATCTCAGGATGAGCCGGTGCATTTGAAAACTATTCGAGACCGAGTTCTCAGCAATGAGCAACGCGCAGATCGGCTGCTGGAGCTATATGAGCAGATTTTGCAAAAAGGAGAAATGGCAACAGATGCTAGTCCTGAGCAAGTGGAATTGCGGCTGTCAGGGTTAGTGGTTCAGCAACAGGGCAAGTTAATGCCATACAACCGCATTTATAAGTCCGTCTTTGATCAAAGCTGGGTTGACAAGGTGTTAGCGGATTTGCGCCCCGATGCTGAGACAATAAAAGAAGCTGAGGCAATAAAAGAAAGGCTGTACGATCAGATCCGAGACTGGGTACGGAGGGAATCTCCTAAGCAGATGATCGAGAACTTCCGCTGTTTGTTCATTGAGGGAAGGGGATACAAGGACAGTGAAGTCCAGTCAGGGCTGGAAAAACTTGTCAACTCCAACCATGGAGAAGAGGAATTTCCATTGTTCCTCAACCGCTGCTGCTACATTGTCATCAATCATTGGCACAGGCAGTCCAAACTAAAACCAGCCATCCCAGAATTAGTAGCGCTGTTCGAGAACCTGCCACCTCCTGAGAGTACATCCTCTCCCACCTCAAGGCGTTTGCGGCACCTAGTGATAAATTTTACTGAGACTGAACAATATCTAAAGCTGCAAGGTTTAGCGGGGAAACGTTTAGAGGGAGTCACCAGTCAAAAAACAGAACCCAACCAGAAAAATACTGAGACTGAACAAGCTCTAAAGCGACAAGGTTTAGCGGAGAAACGTTTAGGGGGAGTCACTAGTCAAAAAACAGAACCCAACCAAAAAAATAAGGTAGGAAACTTAATTATTCGCTATCCTTACTTGTATGAGCATTGTTTGCTCAGTGAAAACAGCAGTGACAAACAGCAGCGCACTGTACGGGAAAAGCAAGCCCAGATGGAACGCCGTTTTGAGGTTGATCTTTCTCAGTATGCTGCTTATAAGGTGCGGCAAGCACAAACAGCTCGCAATCCTCAGTTGTCCACAGAGGCAACACCGACTATACCGTCGGTAAAAAATCCCACATTGTTGAAAGGTTCCGAGGTAGGTATAGCTCTCAAACAGTTTGGCGGCAAAGTCGAAGGCGGCTACACCTACGGGGATGTAGCCCAAAATTTTCTTGAGCACAGTGCTGAAACACCTACCTATCAAGCTTTCAAAGACGACTTATACCTATACCTAATATCTTCAATTAACCCTAAATACGGAAAACATAAGTTTAACGACAAGCTGTATAAAAAGCTACAAAGCACCCTATCGAAGTACGATTCCCAGAAGCCCAGTGAATTTCTGTTGCGGCACACCTGTAGCCAGCTATTTAACTTCTTAGTGGTGGAAAGTCCTCAGAATCCTAAACACTATGTTTTTATGGACCTAATGACCAACTTAAGAGCAAGTTATACCATTGGTTTGCTGTTAAAATTAGTGCTGCTGTGCCCCATAATCAAACCGTACTTAGAAAAACGCTTCTCTATCCTGTTTAATCACTATAAATCCTTCACCAGAGAAGGGGTTCCGTGGTTAATCAAAGCCCTAGAAAATCTGCATATTGCTTTCAGCGTCAACTTTGGACGGTTGAATTGGTCTTATTTAAAGCAGATTATGTAGTTTATTGAAGTGGCGGACTCCGGTATAGATTATGACTGCAACATCAAAGCCAAAAAATTTATGCACGAAAGGTGTCAGGTTTCAGGTTCGGTGGTTTCAGGGGAGGATAGTTTTATAATGCCTGCAAAACCAAACTCATCCTACGAATATCAAGTTGGAGGTGCTTTGCTGCCTGATGCCCCCAGCTATGTAGTGCGACAAGCTGACAAAGAACTCTACAACGCTTTGAAGGCAGGCAAGTTTTGCTATGTCCTCAACTCCCGACAGATGGGCAAATCAAGCTTGTGGGTGCGAACAATAGGTAAGTTGCAAGATGCAGGGGTTGCCTGTGCATCCATCGATTTAACGGCAATTGGGAGTCAGGATGTCACTTCAGCTCAGTGGTATGCAGGCATCATCCGCAATCTGATGAACAGTTTCAATCTTCAGATAAATCTGCGAAGTTGGTTGCGCGATCGCGACTTTCTTACTCCAGTACAGCGGCTAAGTGAGTTTATCGAACAAGTGCTTCTAGCCCAGATTCCTCAACACATTGTCATCTTTATCGATGAAATCGATAACATTCTCAAATTAGACTTCAAGGACGATTTTTTTGCCCTGATCCGGGCTTGCTATAACCAACGTGCCGACAATCCAAAATACCAGCGCCTTACTTTTGCCCTGTTGGGGGTAGCAACACCTTCAGATTTGATTCTTGACAAGAAGCGCACGCCGTTTAATATTGGCCAAGCTATTGAGTTGCAAGGCTTTGAGCTAGAGGAAGTGCAGCCGTTAGCCAAGGGATTAGAGGGGAAGGCAGACAATCCCCAGTCGGTTCTCAAAGAGGTGTTAGCTTGGACGGGGGGACAACCTTTTCTGACTCAAAAGCTTTGTCAATTGGTTCGAGAATCTCCAGTTTCTATTGCGGCAGGTAGAGAAGCAGAGTTGATTGAGCAGCTAGTGCGTACCCGGGTGCTCAAAAATTGGGAATCTCAGGATGAGCCGGAGCATTTGAAAACTATTCGAGACCGAATCCTCAGCAATGAGCAACGTGCAGATCGGCTGCTGGAGTTATATGGGAAGATTTTGCAACAAGAAGAAATGGCAGCAGATGGTAGTCCTGAGCAAGTAGAATTGCGGCTGTCAGGGTTAGTGGTTCAGCAACAGGGCAAGTTAATGGCATGCAACCGCATTTATAAGTCTGTCTTTGATCAAAGCTGGGTTGACAAGGTGTTAGCGGATTTGCGACTTTATGCTAAGGCAATAACAACATGCTTAGCATCCAACTATGAAGATGAGTCGCGGCTGTTATATGGACAGACACTGCGGGGTGCCAAAGCATGGGCAGCAGATAAGAGTTTAAGCGATCGGGGTTATCAATTTTTAGCCATTAGTCAAAGAAAGACTCATAAAAAACAGAATCAAATATTGTGGGAACTTGTGTCACCGCTTTCTGTTGACGAAGTTAGTCCGAAGTTGGCAGATATTCTCAAACATCTGCAACAAGTTGCGGGAGATTACTCCTTAGCACTGCGGAAAATTTTGAGCGATAGTACAATCTTAAGTAGTACAATCTTAAGTAGTACAATCTTAGTCTTGCAAGGCTCCCAAGAGGGGTTTGAAAAGATTAGGTCTCTATTCAGAGCAGGGCAGCTTACTGAGATATTGAGCATTCCTGTGCAGGATGTAAGGCATGCAGCTTCTATTGTTCAAACAGCTCTATCTGGGATAGGACAGCTTGTTGCAGAGGGAGGCTTCCAGGAATATGAAAATACTATTGACAATCAGGAATCTCACGTTCCAGTAGGACAGCTTGTTTTAGCGGAGGTTCCTCAAAAAGTTACCTCTCAAATCAGTTTGGCAAAACAAAGGCTGTACGATCATTTACTGGACTTGGTACAGAGAGAATCTCCCGATCAGATGCTCGATAACTTTCGCTGTTTGTTCATTCAGGGAACAGGATACAAGGACAATAAAGCCCAGTCAGCGCTGCAAAAAATCGTCAACTCCAAGTATGCAGAACAGGAATTTCCATTGCTCCTCAACCGCTGCTGTCACATCCTCATCAATCATTGGCAGATGCAGCCCCAACTACAACCAGCCATCTCAGAATTAGTAGCGCTGTTCGAGAACCTGTCGCCTTCCTATAGCACCTCAAGTCGTTTGCAGCAGCTAGTAATAGATTTTACCAAGACCGATCAATATCTAAAACTGCAACTTTTAGCAAAAGTCATCAGTCAAAATGGAGAACCAAAAAATAATTTAGACAATAAGGTAGGAAACTTAATTAATCGCTATCCTTAAATACAGAAAACATAAGTTTAACAACACACTGTATAAAAAGCTACAAAGTATCCTGTCGCAGTACAATTCCCAGAAACCCAGTGAATTTCTGTTGCGGGACACCTGTAGCCAGCTATTTAACTTCTTAGTGGTGGAAAGTCCTCAGAATCCTAAGCACTATGTTTTTCTGGACCTAATTACCAATCTGGGAGCAACCTGTACCATTGGTTTGCTGTTAAAATTACTGCTGCTGTGCCCCATGATCAAACCGTACTTAGAAAAACGCTTCTCTATTCTGTTTAATCACTATAAATCCTTCACCAGAGAAGGGGTTCCCTGGTTAATCAAAGCCCTAGAAAATCTGCATATTGCTTTCAGTGTCAACTTTGGAGGGTTGGATTGGTCTTATTTAAAGCAGATTATGTAGTTTATTGAAGTGGCGGACTCCGCCATGGATTATGACTACAAGATCCAAGGCAATGGGGAGACGGGGAGACTCCGGAGACGGGGAGATGGGGAGAAAATCGCTGCTCAGTTATTTAATGGAGGCAGCACTGGTTGCACGAATCAAATCTCATTGCTATATAATTATGCATGGTCGGTTACTCGATAGGCGTTACAGAATCATCGAAGACTTAGGTGCTGGCAGCTTTGGTCAAACTTACATTGCTGAAGATACCAAACGTCCAGGCAATCCCAGGTGCGTTGTCAAAAAATTCAAGCATAAGTCAACTGACCCTAATATTTTTAAGGAAGCCAAACGCTTATTCGACTTGGAAGCAAAAGTCTTGGAAAAGCTAGGCAGACACGACCAGATCCCACAACTATTGGCTTATTTTGACGAAAATCAAGAATTCTATTTAGTCCAGGAATTTATTGATGGTCATCCCTTGAGCCAGGAACTTATTCCAGGCAATCCGCTGAGCGAGTCTGATGCTATTACCTTGTTGCAAGGCATTCTGGAACCCTTAGCCTTTATCCACCAGAATAATGTCATCCATCGTGACATTAAACCGTCGAACATCATACGACGTAAACAGGACGGGAAATTGGTACTGATTGACTTTGGTGCAGTCAAACAAATCACTGCTTTCAAGGTCGATTCTCAGGGGCAAACAACTATAACCCTTGCTATTGGTACTCTTGGTTATATGCCACCAGAACAAGCTCATGGTAAACCTAAATTTTCTAGTGATGTCTATGCGGTGGGGATGATAGGTATCCAGGCTCTCACAGGAATAAAAGCTCAAATACTTTCAAAAGACCAAGATGAAAATGGTGAAATCATCTGGCGTAACTATACACAGGTAAGTAATAGGCTAGCAGATGTTTTAACTACAATGGTTCGTTACCACTTTAGCCAGCGCTACCAAAACGCATCTGAAGCTTTACAGGCTCTTCGCCAGCAGAGTGGATCCATAACAGCAAGAATTAGTAATCTCCTACTGACAGAAATCTCTTTTCCATTTGGTGCTTCACAGCCTCATTCACCACCTCAACCTCGCGTCCCTCTTGAGACTGAAGTTGGTGTTGACTACACCCGACTGCGTGATCTACTGGCTGCAGGCAAGTGGAAAGAAGCTGACCAGGAGACTGGATCTTTGATGCTCAAAGCTGCCAACCAAGAAGAGAGAGGTTGGCTAGAGAGAGGAGATATCGAAAAATTTCCCTGTGCCGACTTACGCACCATAGATAAACTTTGGAGAGAATATTCCAATGGCTGCTTTGGATTCAGTGTCCAGAAGTGTATTTACCAAAGTCTAGGCGGAACCAATCAATACAATTACCAAATCTGGAAAGCCTTTGGTCTTAGCGTAGGATGGTGTGTGAACAACGCCTGGCTGTACTACAACCAACTCACTTTTAACCCCTCAGCTCCAAAAGGACACCTCCCCTTTATGGAGGCGACTTCCTCACCTCCGGGGTTTGGTATTGGCGCGTGTTACTTCTCTTCTCTCGTCTCTCGCATCGAGACTTGTGAAGTTTGACATAAAAATTATATATCCTTTTGCTTCGCCTGCTCCCCCTGTTCCCTGTTCCCTGTTCCCTGTTCCCTGTATTCTAAGATTCCAGTCTTAGTAATTCTTGGAAGTTCTCATCGTATTGAGCTTCTGTGTAGTTCTGAGCAGATTTAACCTGGGCTACCTCGAGTTTCCAAGCGCTTCTTAGGTCTGCTCCTCTGAGATTGGCTCCCTGGAGGTCAGCTTCTCTGAGGTTAGCTCTAATGAGGTTGGCTCCCTGTAAGTCGGCTTCCCTGAGTTGAGCTTCCCTGAGATTGGCTCCCCCCAGTTTTGCTCCTCCCAGTTTTGCTTTTACTAGTTTGGCTCCCTCAAAGCTGGTTTTTCTGAGGTCAGCTCCCTCAAGATCAGCTTCTTCAAAGTAAGCTTCTCTGAAGTCGGCAGCACTGAGTTTAGCTTGTTTTAGGTCAGCGACACTAAAGTCAGCTCTCCAGAAGTTGGCTTCCTTAAGGTTGGCGCTCCTGAGTTCGGCTCCCCTGAAGTTGGCTCCCTTAAAGTTAGCTCCCTCAAGGTTTGCCCCCCAGAGGGTTGCTTTCCTGAGATTAGCCCCACGGAGGTCAGCCTCTCTAAGGTTAGCTCCCCGGAAGTCGGCTTTATCGAGATTAGCTCCACTAAGGTTAATTCCCTGGAGATCGGCTCTACTGAGATTAGCTCCACTGAGGTTGGCTCTACTGAGATTGGCTTGGCTGAGGTTAGCTTCCTTAAGACTAGCTCCTGCAAGGTTAATCAGTTTTAAATCAGCCTTTGGGAGGTACAATCCATTGAATGGAACGCCATGGTTATTTAAATCTTGAAGTGCTTTGAATCGTGCAGGAGAAGTTGGCACTCCCGCCGCTGCTGCGCTGTCAATCACCTGCCACGCTTCGTAGATAGCTTGTTGTCTGCGTTCTTGGCTTTCTAAGAGATATAGAACTGCTGCGGCTAAGATGCCAAAGCTTTCAATATTTCCGACGGCAACGAGGGATACTAATTCCCTGGCTAGACATTGCCCAAATGAGTCTTGAGGCTGGCAAATCTCTTTACCTCCAGCCCAGTGCTCTACGCGGTTGACTAGCAGTATGGCAACATAAGCAATGACGAGGGCAAGTGATACACGAAACCAGATGGACTTGTCAAAGAGTCGAAATAGGGGCGAACGCCGCGAGATGTCTTTCAACTGATACCACTTGAGCTTCTCAGATCGCTTTTCTCTCATCAAAACCTCACAGGTAGTGTGGAAACCCTCGTTTAAAAACGAGGGAGGAACACAACTCGCTTCGCTCAAAGTCAAAAGTCATGCATTCAAAAGTCAAAAGTAAGACGCGAGGGTGTCAGTTATATAAGTTGTATAGCTTATCAATCAACCGACGGACTTTTGAC